>JBJDYK010000031.1:0-15569 GCA_051867275.1 Faecousia sp. | reverse complement strand
CCTACATAGGGATTTTCCAAACCAGAGAAGTAGTCGAAATGCGCTTTTCGCGGAAAGCTGTCCATATCAATATAGCGGAACGTCATAGGTGTATCCCCTTTCGATGATACTCCTCATTATAGGCTCACCATCGAAAAAGTCAAGCACTCTTCACTGGGAAACGGTGAACAGCGAATAGAAATAGCCTTTCTTTTCCATCAGCTCATCAAAGGTTCCTTCCTCCACCAGACTGCCGTTTTTGAGAGCCAGGATGCGGTCGTAGCGCTTCATGAGCGGCGCGTCTAAGGTGTGGGTGACCACGATTCGGGTCAGACCCTCCAGGTCCAGGATGGAATCGGAGACATGGAAGGCAGTCTCGGCATCCAGGGCAGCGGTGGCTTCATCCACCAGCAGCACCGGGGATTTCCTCAGAAGGCTCCGAGCGATGGATATGCGCTGCTTCTCACCGCCGGACAGACCGCTGCCGTTTTCGCCGCAGAGATACGCCTCGCCCCGCTCCTGAATGAGTCCGGAGACGCCGGAGAGCCGGATGGCTCTGCTTACCTCCTGATCCGGAAAGTCATGGAACATGGTAATGTTATCCCGGATGGAATTGTTGAACACAAACACATTTTGTTGGATTATGGACACCAGCTTGTAGAGGGATTCGCCGCTGATCTTCCGCAGCTCCAGGCCGTCGTAGTTGATCTCACCGGTGTAGTTGTTGTGGCTCGCCATCAGCAGATTCAGGATGGTGGATTTGCCGCTGCCGGAGGCGCCCACCAGGGCATAGCTTTTCCCTGCCTCAAAGCGGGTGCTGATGTTGTGAAGGACCTCTTTTTCCCCGTCGTAGGAGAAGGAGAGGTTTTTCAGCTCGATGGCATCCTGGAGCTTCCGTTCCACCTGTTGGCCCTCGTCCCGGACGTTCTCAGACAGGGCGGCTGCCAGCTTGTCAACAAGGGCATTGGCGGACTTGCGGCCGGCCAGAATCTGGGGAACCTCCCCAATGGGCTGAATTACATAATTCATAAGCTGCACAAAGACAATGACCACACCAGGGGAGACGCCTCTGCCCGTCAGGGCCATCCAGGCGCCCACCAGGAACATGCCCATTTGCGCAATGACCCCCGCAACCGATGCCAGCATCTGAATCACCACGGAGATTTTCCGCTTCCGGCACTTGGCATCCTCCGTCCCCTGTACGCTCTGGGCAAAGAGGCGGCACATGGCCGTCTCCGCCTGGAAGGACTTCACTACGGAGAAACCAGCCAGGCTGTCCTTTAGCGTAGACATGAAGGATTCGTTCTTTTTGGATACAACCGCCTCCGCTGCCGCCATTCTGTTTCCGGCAAAAATGGATGCCAGCACCGGCAGAAGTGCCAGGGCAATCGAAATAAGGGTTAGAAGCGGGCTGTACCAGAACATCATGACAAAGGCGCCCAGGAACAGAAGGACCTGTGTAATAAGGGTGAAAAACTTTGCCAGATAGTCCGTTTCAATGGTGTTGGCATCGTTGCTGAGAGCCGAAATGTACAAAGATGTGTTTTCACCGGAAAATGCGGAGATGCTTTTCTTGGAAATCTCACCAAAGACGAAGTTTTTATACTGCGCCATGGCTCTGGACAGGAACCTGGGCTTGGAAATGTACGACAGACCGCTGGACAGCAAAATGCCCAGGATGCAGGCAAGCCCGATGAGCCCCAATTGGGCCAGGGTAAAGCCTGTGTCTTTGCCTCCGGAAACATCAATCAACTGCTGCATCAGCCAGGAGATCACCAGGTTGCACGCTACCGTCATCAGCGTATCCAGCACGGCCAGCGTCAGGTTCCAGGTGTTGCCCCGATAGAACTGCCGGGTAAATAACTTCCGCCGCTTCGCGGCAGATTGTTCTCTGCGCTTCATAATATCCCTCCAAAATAATTTGACTTCATGATATGAGTTTCATGGACAGATTACAAGCAACCATTGGTTTTGGCAGAGCCCTTTGGCTGATTTTTTTGCTCAACTGTCGGTTGATGTTCGCTCTCCCGCTCAAGCTGCCGCCACAGTGGCAGGAGAAGCGCGGCGTTATCGTCATCTTGCATCATGTTCAGAATTCCTTCCAGGGCAGTCTCCCCAATGTCGTCATAGGTTGTCCATTGAGCGCCCTGGTAGAATTTAATGCTGCTCAACTGGTATTCGGGATCCGCGTCAAAACGAAGCGCCATCTCACGGGCTTGTCTTAAATAATCCCGCGCTTCTTTCTCCTCGCCCCTCATTGCGGCTATCGCAGCGCAGGCCGCCAGAACCAAAGCATCCGTTTTGTCCAAATACGAGGTTTTTCCTGGTATTTTCAAACCGGCATCTACGGAAAGCAGCCACTGTAAAACTTCCATGCCCTGACGGTAATCCCGCTTCCTCACGAAAGCGTTGGCATAGCCCATGCAAATATGCAGCAATGTGGAGGTACACCTGGCCAGGGCATCAGACAGGTACGGCAGGGCCTCTTCCGCTTTCCCACAGTGACCCGCCAGGATAAAACCGATTAAATCATCGTTCCGGCCATCCATATTATTCTGCTTCAGCAGCTCCACGGCTTCATCAATCTTATTCTGCATCAAGTAACACGCTGCCACCCGATTTTGCAAGGTGCTTCGGCCGATGATGGGATCCGTATTCTGCTCCAGCAGCTCACAGGCACGCTGAAATAGCTGGATTGCCCTTTGACAGGTTTTTACATCCAGATTCACAAAATACAGCATGGCGCTCTGATAGACCACCTCAAAGTGGTTCGGAAATTTTTGCAGGGCTTTTTCCGCCGCGGGAAGTCCATCTGCCAGATTCTTCTCTTTTCTGAACTGCCGCAATCGACTGGCTGTTTCGTCGGGACCGTTCCTGTGCCATTCGTAACCCAGCAACACATCCACGGAGGTTTCAAAGAACTCCGCCATCTCCACGATGAGGCTCAGCTCCGGTGTGGTGAGGCCGCTTTCCCATTTGGAGACCGCGCCCACAGTGACGCCAAAGGCCTCCGCAAGCTGCTCCTGGGTTAATCCCCGCATTTTGCGCATGGAACGAATGTTATCTCCAAGTTTTATATGCATTTTCTCTCCCCTCTTCAACTGATTGTCAGTATTATAGCACCGGAAGATGTGGAAGGGAATAGATGAATTGTATAATCAGGATTCTTTTTTCTTTCCTGTCAGGAAAGTATCCGGCCTCAGAAAACCCTGCCTGAACCAACTCAGGCAGGGTTTTCTTTATCCCAGCGTTTCCAGCAGTGTCTGCTTCGGTGGATCGTCGATACGCATCCAGGCGGAGTCTCCTTCCCGGCAGTAGTGTGTCCCAACCAGGTAGATCACCTTTTGTCCGCCGTCGGAATAATGATAAGTTACAATACAGGTTGCCGCCTTTTCCATATCACGATTTTTCTCTGGCATTTCGGACAGATCCAGTCCACCGATATAGTCCAGCACCGTATCGATTTGATCCACATCCGTCACCGTGCGGATTTGAGAGGTTTCAAAGGGACGCTTTGAGATCTCGACTTGAACCACCAGCTTCGAGGAACTACCGCCGCCCTTTTGCGCGGTAAACATACTGCATCCCTGAAAAAGGACCGCGAACAACATAAGTGCCGCAATCATTCTGATTTTCTTCATGGCATCTCCTCCTCATTGAAAACGAAATCCCTCAGACAGAAGAATCTGCAAATTGGCTTGGAGGCTGCGGTCAGTATGAAACGGCAGCCGGTCAAAGCCAGGTTCTTCCTGAAACGATACGACTTTCTCAATCCAGTCAATCCAGAGATTCGTAACCACGGTTCCTTCTTCCATTACTGCGGCCTCCTTATTTTTCTTTGTTTATTTCATTGTAGAAGCAGATTTTGAACAAATTATGAATAAAAATATGAAGAAATCCTTAAGATTCTTAATAATTCTTAAGCATTATACTCTTTTTACATCAGAGTTCGTGAAAAGTATATGCGCCTGGACTGGACCTATTCAAAAGACAATAAAAAATTGCCGCCAGGTAACTGGCGGCAATGGGAGATGCGGATTCATATTACAGGCCGGCGAGCTGGCGCAGATGGGGGGCCCGGTCGGTTTGCTCCCAGGGGCGACCCTCTACCATGCCGAAGTGACCACGGGCAGCCGTGTCGCTATAGATGGGACGGCGCAAATCAAGCGTGTGAATGATACCGGCAGGCGTTAAATCAAATTCCCGACGCAAAAGCTCAGTCAACTGCGTATCGGAGATGCGGCCTGTACCATAGGTATTGACCAGAATGGACACGGGCTGAGCCACTCCGATGGCATAGGCCAGCTCCACCTCGATCTTGTCGGCCAGACCGGCGGCCACCACATTCTTGGCCATGTAGCGGGCCATGTAAGCACCGCTGCGGTCTACCTTGGTGGGGTCCTTTCCGGAGAACGCGCCGCCGCCATGGCAGAAGTAACCGCCGTAAGTGTCCACAATGATTTTACGTCCGGTAAGGCCGGTGTCACCGTCAGGACCGCCCACCACGAATTTCCCCGTGGGGTTAATAAAGATATGGGCCACATCCCGGATATCGAACCCGTAGGCGGCAAGAACCGGCGCAATCACAATCTCCTTGATATACTGCCGCAGCTCCGCAATCCGGAAGGACTCCACATGCATGACGGATACGACTACGGTATCCACACCGACAGGATGGTTGTATTCGTCGAACTCCACTGTCACCTGGGTCTTACCATCGGGCCGGAGGTTGGGATTCTCGGAAATCACCTGGGTCAGCCGGTTGGCCAGAGTCCGGGCAACCGCGCTGGCCAGCGGCATCAGCTCCGGGGTTTCGTTGCAGGCGCCGCCAAACATCATGCCCTGGTCCCCCGCACCGCCGACCTCGTCACTGGTACCCATCGCAATATCGGGAGACTGGGTATGAATCCGGCAGAGAATTTCCACCGTATCGGCGCAGAAGCCATTCTCGGGGTGAACATAACCGATCTGGCGAATCACCTGACGGGCAATGGCTTCATAGTCTACCTGCGCCTTTGTGGTAATCTCGCCGGAAATGCAGCAGAAATTGGTGGTAACCAGAGTCTCACAGGCTACACGGGAATTGGGATCCTGCGCCAGGCAGGCATCCAGAATACCGTCGGAGATGCGGTCAGCAACCTTGTCCGGGTGGCCGGTTGTTACGCATTCAGAAGTAAAAAGTCTCTTTTCCATTGTAAAGAATTCCTTTCTGTCTAAGCATGATTCCTCTCAAAAGCTCCGGTTATCGCAAAAGACACAGAAAAAAGACGCTCCGAAGATTCGGAACGTCACGCGGGTCCTCATCTGTCGTCAAACGCCGGATTTAGCACCTTGAATAAACAGGTTGCTGGGCTTCATCGGGCCGTTCCCTCCGCCACTCTTGATAAGGCAATATTTTATTTTCAGAGATATTATACTGATTGTTCTGAAAATGTCAAGATATTTCCTTCATTTTTCTGCCTTTCCTTGTTCCGGACGGTGTTTTTGTCTTTTTTAACAAATTGGAGTATAAAAAATTGTCGACTCACTGTGAAATTTTACTTGCCATTTGAAAATTGGAGTGTTATGATTACGGTATATCTGCAAATGCTTGGTTTGCATTCGCTAGGGCCCGCACATACCAGTCCCCTGATATGTGCGGGGCCTGCATTTTCTTTTAAAAAACGAACAAGGAGTAATGAAATGGGAAAGCGTATCGTAATCGCTCTGGGCGGAAACGCTCTGGGCAACAATCTGGAGGAGCAGCTGATCGCTGTCAGAAATACCGCAAAAGCAATTGTGGATCTGATTGAAGAGGGCCATCAGGTTGTTGTCGCCCACGGTAATGGGCCACAGGTTGGCTTGATTCAAAACGCAATGACGGAGCTTACACGGTCCAACCCCGAGAAGTATCCTCCCTGTCCCCTGCCGGTCTGTGTGGCGATGAGCCAGGGATACATCGGTTATGATCTGCAGAATTCCCTGCGGGAAGAAATGCGGAACCGCGGAATCGGGAAAGGTGTCTCCACCATACTGACCCAAGTCGAGGTGGATCCCCAGGACCCCGCCTTCCAAAAGCCCACAAAACCCATCGGTGCTTTTATGTCCAGAGAAGAGGCTGAGGCTCTTGCCAAGGACCGGGGCTATGCCATTATGGAGGACGCCGGACGGGGCTATCGCCGGGTCGTGGCCTCTCCCCGCCCCCAGGGCATCGTAGAACTGGATACCGTCCGCACGCTGGTGGATGCCGGACAGGTGGTGATTGCCTGCGGCGGCGGCGGTATCCCTGTGATCCGGACGGAAGGCAATCGTCTGGAGGGCGCCGCTGCGGTCATCGATAAGGACTTCGCCGCCAGCAAGCTGGCCCAGCAGTTGGACGCCGACTGCTTGATTATTCTGACCGCTGTGGAAAAGGTTGCCATTCACTACGGCAAGCCGGATGTGCAGTGGCTGTCCGAGTTGACTCCGGACACGGCGCAGTCCTACATCGACGCCGGCGAATTCGCCCCCGGCTCCATGCTCCCCAAGGTCCAGGCAGCCGTAGAATTCGCTTCCTCCCGCCAGGGCAGGACCGCCCTCATCACCCTGCTGGAGAAGGCAAAGGAAGGCATTGACGGAAAAACCGGTACACAGATCCATCTGTAACGCAGTATATTAACCCAGGAAAGGAACTGATTCTATGAGCAACCTTGCCATTCACACGCCCAATGCTCCTGCCGCCGTGGGCCCCTATTCCCAGGCCGTTCAGGCAGGTAAGACCATCTACGTCTCCGGGCAACTGCCGCTGGACCCCGCTACCGGCACTTTCCCCGCTGATGATATCGTGTCCCAGACCCACCAGAGCCTGACCAATGTAAAGCACATTCTGGAGGCCGCCGGTGCCGATCTGTCCTGCGTTGTCAAGGTCACGGTTTTGCTGAAGGACATGGCGGATTTCGCCCCTATGAACGAAGTATACGCTACCTATTTCCGCGAGCCCTATCCTGCCCGCGCCGCTTTTCAGGTAGCATGCCTGCCTAAAAACGCATTGGTAGAAATCGAGTGCGTTGCCGTTCTTCCCTAAGTCAACACCGTCCCCGCATCTGCGCCCGGCAGTCAAGCCGGGCGCTTATTTCAATCTTGCAGGAATCTCAAAAAACCTCTTTTCAAATCAGCGGGGGTGTGGTATACTGGCGATAATTGTTGATTCAGGAGGTTTAAAAATGGGGAAGGTTGGCTTCGACAATCAGAAGTATTTGACTATACAGTCGGAACACATTCAGAAACGGATCGCCACCTTTGGCGGCAAGCTGTATCTGGAGTTCGGCGGCAAGCTGTTTGATGACTACCATGCTTCCAGGGTACTTCCCGGGTTTGAGCCGGACAGTAAAATCAAAATGCTCCAACAACTGAAAGATGATGTGGAAATCATCATCGCCATTAACGCCGCTGATATTGAGAAGAACAAGACCCGGGGCGACCTGGGGATTACCTATGATGATGATGTTCTTCGGCTGACCGATATTTTCCGGAGCATGGGGCTTTATGTGGGCAGCGTTGTTCTGACCCGGTACGACGGGCAAGCCGCGGCGGACGCTTTTCTGAAGCGCCTGACAGCGCTGGGAATCCGCTGCTACCGTCATTATCCCATTGCAGGCTATCCTTATGATGTGCCTCACATCGTCAGTGATGAAGGTCTGGGAAAGAATGAATACATTGAAACCACACGTCCTCTGGTGGTGGTGACGGCACCCGGCCCCGGCAGCGGCAAAATGGCCACCTGCCTCAGCCAGCTTTATCACGAGCATAAGCGGGGCATCACCGCCGGATACGCAAAATTTGAAACCTTCCCTGTCTGGAATCTGCCTCTGCGCCATCCCGTAAACCTGGCTTATGAAGCCGCAACGGTGGACTTAAGCGATGTGAACATGATCGACCCCTACCACCTGGAGGCATACGGTACCATCGCCGTGAACTACAACCGGGATGTGGAAATCTTCCCGGTACTCAACAATATTTTTGAAAAGATTCAGGGATCCTCTCCCTACAAGTCTCCTACGGATATGGGCGTCAACATGATCTGCGCCTGCATTGTGGATGATGAGGTCTGCAAGGAAGCCTCCCGTATGGAAATCCTGCGGCGCTACTATACCGCCAGCGTAGAGCGGATTCAGGGAAAATGTGATGATGAGCCCATTCGCAAGCTGGAATCCCTGATGAATCAGGCCGGTGTCACCTCTGACATCTGCCCCGCCGTCTCCGCCGCGTTGCTTCGGGCTGAGACCACCGGTGCCCCTGCGGGAGCCATGGTGCTGCCCGATGGTCGGGTGGTGACCGGTAAAACCTCTTCCACCCTGGGTGCCGCCTCCTCCCTGCTGCTAAACGCTCTGAAAGCGCTGGCGGGAATCGACCACCAGTTTGACTTAATCTCCGCCCAGGTTCTGGAGCCAATCTGCGATCTGAAAACCAGATATCTGCTTCACAGGAATCCCCGGCTCCACACGGACGAAGTACTCATGGCTCTGACCATCTCCGCCCTGACAAATCCCGTGGCGGAGCAGGCCAAAAAACAGCTTCCCAACCTGAAGGGTGCAGACGCCCACTTCACCGTCATTCTCAGCGATGAGGACGAAAGTCTGCTGCGCCGCCTGGGCATCAACGTCAGCTGCCAGCCACATTATGAACACAAGCGGCTGTACCATAAATAATGCCAACGAAATCCCTCCCCACAGTTTACCGCTGTAGGGAGGGATTCATTCTGTTTATGTCTGTCTCTTGTGTCAGCCCTGCATTTGCTGGACCATGGCATCCAACTGTGCCGCGGCTTCCTCACGGGTGGGGGCGACGGAGGTATAGTAATACTTGATCTTTGGCTCCGTGCCGGAGGGACGGGCGATGACACTGCCCCGGTCTCCCAGAATCATTTCCAGAACGTTGGATTTGGGCAGCGTAATGGGCGTTTCCTGGCCGGTTACCAGATTGCGGCTGATTCTGGCCCGATAGTCCCGCAGCTCCGTAACGGCGGCTCCGCCAATGGAGGCAGGGACTTCCTTGCGAATGTTTTCCATAATGGCAGCAGCCTTCTCCATGGCGTCAGAACCCGTCAGCTCCACGCTCTGAACCTTGGCCTGATAGAAACCGTAGGTCCGGTACAGGCGCTCCAGAGCCTCCAGAACGGTCAATCCTTCTTGTTTCAAGGATGCCGCCATCTCGCATACCAGCATCGATGCCACCACCGCATCCTTATCCCGGGCATAGGTTCCCTTCAGGTAGCCGCAGCTTTCCTCGAAGCCGAAGACAAAGCGCTTCTCCTCCTGCTTCTGCTCCAGCTCCAGAATCTCGCCGCCTATGTACTTAAAGCCGGTGAGGACCGCCTTCATGTCGCAGCCGTAGGCGCGGGCGATGGCGTCGGCCATGGGGGTGGTGACGATACTGCGGACAGCCTCACAGCCCTCCGGCAGATCGCCCCGGGCACTGCGGGTTTTCAGAATGTACTCCAGCAGCATACAGCCCAGCTCATTGCCGGACAGCTTCCGGAAGCCGTCCCCATCGGGCACCGCAATGGCCACGCGGTCGCAGTCCGGATCCGTACCCAGAATCACATCGCAGGGGTTCTCTCTGGCCACCTTATAGCTCTCATTGAGGGCAGCATCGGTCTCGGGATTGGGATACTCACAGGTCTTAAAGTCGCCGTCCGGCTTCTCCTGGACGGAAACCACGGTGACCTTAGCTCCCAGACGGCCAAGGACCTGGCGAACGGGTTCATTGCCGGTACCGCACAGCGGCGTGTAGACCACATGCAAGCCGGACTGCGCAATCACCTGAGGCTCCATGGCTTCGGCCAAAACCGTCTGATAATATGCTTCCCAGACATCCTGAGGAATATAGTGGATCACGCCGTCCTGGATGTATTCCTGGAACGACCTGGTTTCCGGTACAAACAGAGGAATTTCGGAAATCTTTTCCGTAACAACCGCGGCAGGCTCATCGGTCATCTGGCAGCCGTCCGGTCCGTAGCACTTTACGCCGTTGTAGGCACCGGCGTTGTGGCTGGCGGAAATCACCACACCGCAGCCGCAATGCAGTTCCCGGACCGCATAAGACAGCATGGGTGTGGGAGCCAGACGGTCATACAGCCAAACCTCTATACCCGCCTCTGCAAAGGCCACGGCGCACACCTCTGCGAAAAGCCGGGAGTTATGCCGGGAGTCATAGCCAATGGCAGCTTTTTGGGGCAAATCCGTTGTGTTCAGCCAGGCGGCCATACCCTGGGCGGCACGACGGACGGTGTAGCGGTTCAGCCGGTTACTGCCCGCGCCCATGATACCCCGCATACCGGCGGTGCCAAACTGCAGGTCACTGCCAAAGCGGCCCTTCAGCTCGTCCTCCTGGCCAACCAGGCTGTCCAGCTCCCGACATACATCCGCAGGAAGACCGGCATTCCGCCACAATTCGAAGTTTTCCAAGTAGTTCATTGGACTCTCCTCCTATTAAAGCAATGATTTGCAAATAACAGGCCAAGTCGCACGGGACCGGCCTGTTATGGGCAGATTGATTACACGTCCTCAATGATGGGGGACGCACTGCGCTCCTGAGGGTTTGCCAGCTTACGGAAACGGCTGCGGGTCTCGCGAATTTCGCCCAGCGCCTCGGCAATGGCTTCCTCGGTGTGCTTCAGGGAATCATCCACATAGTCATTTGTAACCTGTTTCAGTTCCTTGATCTTGTCCTTTGCGTTCTGGATCATATCATTGGCCTGGGCCTGAGCCTGACGGGTGATTTCCTCCTGGGAGATCATCTGCTTTGCCTGGGCCTGGGCCTGGCGAATGAGGCCCTCTGCCTCCCGTTTCGCCTTGGCAATCAATTCATTACGGGAGTCAACAATGGTCTTCGCCTGCTTCAGCTCACCAGGCAGGGCATTGCTGATCTCATCCAGCATGTCCAGAACCTTCTCCCGCTCAACAATGCACTTATCAGCTCCAAGCGGCATAGAACGGGCATCCTGCACCAGGTCGTATAATTTCGTAATCAGTTCTTCAATGCCGTTGTCATGCATGGTTCGTTCCTCCTTGTATTTTTAACAGTTGAATACGATTCTTTACATCCGGAATAATGACTTCCGGCAGGAAATCCTTCAGATCCACGTCGTAAGAAGCCAGTTCCTTGACGGTGCTGGAGCTGAGATACATATACTGATGCTCCGACGTTAGGAACATGGTGTCCAGTTCCGGATTGATCTTATGATTGATCAGAGCCATCTGGAACTCATTTTCAAAATCCGAGGTGGCCCGCAGACCCTTGATAATCACGCAGCTTCCCCTGCGTCTGGCATAGGCAGCAAGCAGCTCGTCAGCGTGGTCAACCTCCACATTGGGAAGGTCACTGGTTACGCACTGGAGGAATTCCGTCCGTTCCTCCAGGGAAAACATAGGCTGTTTTCCGGCGTTGACCATCACGCATACGATCAGTTGGTCAAAAATATTGGCGGCACGGCGGATGATGTTCAGGTGACCGTTTGTAACCGGATCAAAACTTCCGGGATAGATCGCAACTTTCATTCTGCACCCTCGGGTTCGGCTTTCCGGAAAAAGGTGATCAGTGTCTTTCCGTACTTGTAGTCCTTGGAACGCTCCAGGCCCGGAAAATCACCGGGAAACTCCTTGCCCAAAGGGCGTTCCGCAACTATTATACCACCATTCGCTAAAATGTCAATTTCCGATATACGTTTTAATGCATTTTCCAGAAAAACTTCCGCATAGGGAGGGTCCAAGAAAATCAGATTAAAGGGTCCTCTGCCTTCCTTGAGGTAGGAAAGATAGTCTGATTGGACCACACTGGCCTGGCTGTCCAGCCGGGTCCTGCGCAGATTCTCCCGAATCAGGGCGCAGGCCTCACGCCGCTGGTCCACAAAAACCGCTTCTTCGGCGCCCCGGCTAAGGGCCTCGATACCCAGTTGTCCGGTTCCCCCGAAAAGGTCCAGCACCCGCGCCCCGGGAATGTCAAATTGGATGACACTGAAAAGGGCCTCCTTCACCCGCTCCGCGGTGGGTCTTGTGAGCATTCCGTCGGGCGTTTTCAATTGAACGCCTTTGGCTTTACCCGTGATCACTCGCATGGGGACTCCTCCTTGTGAAAATGTGCATATACCGCACTGGCCGCGTCCTTCGGCAGCACGGCTTCCAACTCAGAAAGCGTTGCTGACGATATGGCACTGATGGACTTGAAATGCTTCAGCAGCAGTTCCTTTCTCTTGGGCCCAATGCCGGGAATCTCGTTGAGCTGAGAGTAACGCAGCCGCTTGCTGCGCAGCTCCCGGTTATAGGTGATGGCGAAGCGGTGGGTCTCCTCCTGGATGGTGCCAATGAGGGCGAATACCGCCGGTGCCCCGTCCAGCGCGATTTCCTGACCATCGGCAGTGGTAAGCGCTCTGGTACGGTGCTTGTTGTCCTTCACCATACCGAACACCGGAAAGGACAGCCCCAGCGCCTCCAAAGCCTCACAGGCAATCTGGGCGTGGGCAGCACCGCCGTCAATCAGCACCACATCCGGAGCCTGCTCAAAGCCCTGATCGCCCTGCTTATAATGGGAATACCTGCGGCTGACCACCTGATACATGGAGCTGTAATCATCCTGGTCAGCCAGGCCCTCCACCTTAAAGCGTTTATAGTCTTTTTTATATGGCTTACCGTCTACAAATACAACCATGGAGGCAACAATATCCGTGCCTGCCAAATTGGAAATATCAAAGGATTCCATTCGCCTGGGAGGCTGCGACAGGGACAGCATTTTGCCAAGCAACTGCAACGTACCGGAAATCCGTTCCTCCTTGGATGTGACACGCTCCGCCTCCTGGCGGGCATTCTCCACGGCTCTACTCACCAGTTGGGCATTATCCCCCCGCTGAGGCACCCGGAAATGAGTTCTGCGGCCGGAATTCTGAAGCATCAGGTTGGAAAACAGATCCCCGTCCTCCATGGCCATGGGAAGCAGCACCACCTTAGGAGCCAAGCCTCTGGCCAGATAGAACTGCTTGACCAGACTGGAAACCGCCGCCGCCTCATTGTCCTGCACCGGCAGAATCTCGTACTCCTTATCCAGCAGATTTCCTCCTGCGTAATGCAGCACCACAAAGCAGGCTTTCGCGGCTGTCTGATAATACCCAATCACATCCATATCCGCCATGGAACCGGCGGTGACCAGCTGCTTCTGCCCCAGAGCCTCCACCGCCTTCATGCGATCCCGCAGCTCCGCCGCCCGCTCAAATTCCAGATTATCCGATGCCTCCAGCATCTCCTGCCGCAGATTCTGCGTGAGCTTCTGGTAATTTCCGGCCAGCAGCAGCTTTGCCTGCTCCATGACCTGCCGGTACTCAGCCGGACTTCTGCTCAATTGGCACCAGCCCCGGCACTGATTCATATGGTAATTTAAGCAAGGCCGGTCTTTCCCCAGGTCCCTGGGAAACTGCTTGCTGCATCCGGGCAGCTTCAGCGTCAGCCGAATGGTCTCCAGCACATTCTGGGTCATGCTGCGGCTGCCATAGGGGCCAAAATAGCTTGCTCCATCCTGGGCCAGTTTATTTACCATCGTGATTTTCGGATACTGCTCCTTCATGTCCAGCCGCAGATAGGGATACCCCTTGTCGTCCTTCAGAAGAATGTTGTACCGGGGCATATAGCGCTTGATGAGGGAGCATTCCAGAACCAGGGCCTCAAACTCTGAAGCGGCCACAATGACATCAAAATGGTCCACCTTGTTGACCATGGCTCTGGTTTTCACCGAATGGGCCGCGGAATCCTGAAAATACTGGCTCACCCGGTTTTTTAGCTTCTTTGCCTTGCCCACATAGATCACCTGATTCCCGGCATCGCGCATGATGTAGACGCCGGGAGTAAGTGGAAGGGTTAGTGCCTTGTCCTTTAGTTCCTCAAATGTCATAGCCGCTCCTTGCGTGAAACTGCCTCAGGACTGCTGTACCGCGGCAGTCCTGAGGCAGTTATTGCCGAAATATTTAAAAGATATCCCGCTGCAGCATATCGCACAGAACGGCAACCGCCGCCTGCTCATCCGGGCCTTCCGCCGAAATGGTGACATCGGCACCGGTCTCAATGCACATGGACATGATACCCAGAAGGCTCTTTGCGTTCATCTTCTTAGAACCGCATTCCAGCCAGATACTGCACCGGTACTCATTTGCTTTCTGAACAAAGTAAGTAACCTGTTCATTAAACAACCCGGAATTACACTTAACGGTGGTCTGCTGTTTATACATGATAAAATCACTCCTTGAACACAGTGCGCTGTGACGCTGATCGTTGCTGGTATTATCATACTCAAATTTACGGCAAAAGTCAACCAAATTCTGCAATGGTCACGCCGTCCTCACCTTCCCCGTAGGCACCAAGGCGGAATTTCTTCACATATTTGTTCCGGCGCAGGTCCTCCTGCACCGCGGACCGAAGCGCGCCGGTGCCTTTGCCGTGGATGATGCGCACGGAATGGAGATTGGAGCGCATAGCTTCGTCCAAATATCGGTCCAGAACGCAGATAGCCTCTATGGTATCCATACCCCGCAGATCGATCTCGCTGGACATGGCAGCCGCCTTCATTTCCCGCCCGGAGTGTTCGGGATGCGCCAGCTTCGGCTTGAAGGAATTGGCGTCCTCAATGAGATAGACCTCCTCCGGCTTTACAGTCATTTTCAAAATTCCCGCCTGCAGATTGAAGGTGCCGTCCTTATTGATGCCGATGACACTGGCCTTGGTCCCCAGCTTAAGCAGCTCCACCGTATCGCCCAGCTTCACCGCCCGGGTGGGCTTGGGACGCTCCACGGGCTTGTGCTGAGCAGACAAACGCTCCTCCGCCTCGTTGAGACTTCTGCGCAGATCCGCCTGCTTCTGGTTGACGCCCTGGGCATCCGCCGTATCCTGAAGCTGCTTACGAAGCTGCTTCATTTCCTCGGAGACCCGGTTGGCGGTTCTGCGGGCATCGTCCAGAATTTCCTGGGCCTCCCGCCGTGCCTTCTCCAGAGCCTTGTCCCGTTCCTTGCGGATCTGAGCCTGGAAGGCCTCGCTCTCGTTCCGGATGGCCTGGGTCTCCTGACGCAGCCGCTCGGCCTCATGCCGGGCAGACTCCATCTGCTGCCGCTGGGCCTCCAGCTGGGACAGCACATCCTCAAAGTCCTTGTCACTCTGGCTGACCATATCCCCGGCCTTTTTGATAATGTCCTCGGACAGACCCAGCTTTCTGGAAATAGCAAAGGCGTTGGACTTGCCGGGGATACCGATGAGCAGCCGGTAGGTGGGCCGCAGGGTCTCCACATCAAACTCGCAGGAAGCGTTGATGACACCCTTTGTCCGCATGGCGTAGAGCTTCAGCTCCGCATAGTGGGTGGTGGCGACCACCCGGCTGCCCATAGTCCGGCAGAACTCAATGATGGCCATAGCAAGAGCCGCGCCCTCGGCAGGGTCCGTACCCGCACCCAGCTCATCGAACAAAATCAGGGAGCGGTCGTCGCACTGGCCCGTAATGTCCACGATGGTTCGCATATGGGACGAGAAGGTGGACAGGGACTGCTGAATGGACTGCTCATCGCCAATATCCGCCAGCACCCGGTCAAAGGTGGACAGGCAGCT
>JBJDYK010000030.1:0-2938 GCA_051867275.1 Faecousia sp. | reverse complement strand
ACGCACCCCGGCGAATCCGAATGGCCCCGTAGGGACCGGCCTCCTGGACGGTCCGTTCCCCCGAACAGAATGCACCCTCGGCAAATCCATATGTCCTACGTTTCCGCGAAATAATCCGCGCAGGCATCGATCAGGTCCTCCACCAGCCGCAGCTGAGATGGTGTAAGCCTGCGCATTTTTTCGGAGATGAGAAACAAGTCCTTGTCAATAATATCCCCGGTCAGCAGATAGTCTGCGCTCACCCCCAGGGCGTCGGAGATTTTCAAAAGGTTTTCCGGCCGCATGGCCCGCTTGCCGGCCTCCGCGTAGGAGACGAATTGGGTGGTAACATCCCCCTTTTCGGCAAGAGCCTCCTGGGTAAGCCCCAGCTTTTTGCGCCGCGTCATAATCCGCTGACCGATTTCCTGTAAGCACAATTCGCTTTTCAACATCTCTCACCTCTTCCTGCTTTCTGTTAAATTATATCCACAAGACGGGATAAAATTAAGTTCTTGTTGTTGACAAATATAAACAACACATGATATAATCTGGGTGTTTCATGTATTTCTGCCCGCCCCGCCCCCCGATACCCATCTGTAGGGGCCGGATAAAAACCTGCCCGGCAGCACGCACCGATTCAGCCCACGCACCCATGCGAATCCCCGCCCCCGATACGCATCTGTAGGGCGGGGGCATGCTCCCGCCGGGCACCACCCATATTGCACCGCAGTATCGAATTACTGAACTATCTATTATATATTCTTTATTCTCTATTCTCTAATCCCGCCCCCCCATGTCATCCTGAGCGCAGCGGAGGATATCAAGCATAAGAAAGAACCAAAATTCGACAAATTACCCGTTGCAATCTCCAAAGGATTGTGCTATACTTAACACATCTGATGCCCAGGTTATCTGCGGCGTTGAGGGGGGGGTACCTTCAGAACACTATGAGTAAGAAATGTAAGAGAATATGGAACTATGTAACATCCGCCCTCGTTGCGGTGGTGCTGATTCTGGCCTTGCTGCTGGTAGGCGCGCGGCTCTTTGGCCTGCGGGTGTTCACGGTGCTGTCCGGCTCCATGGAACCCACCTATCATGTGGGCTCCCTGATTTATGTGAAGGAAGTGGACCCCTTTACCCTCCGGGAGGGGGACGTGATCACCTTCCTGCTGGACGAGGAGACGGTGGCGACCCACCGTGTCGTAGGCGTGGTTCCGGATGAGGACGAGCCCGGTGTGGTTCGCTTCCGCACCAAGGGCGACGCCAATCAGGCCGAGGACGGCTCCCTGGTCCATTATAAGAACGTCATCGGCACCCCGGTGTTTACCATTCCCTATCTGGGCTACATAGCGAATTATATCCAGAATCCGCCGGGAACATACATCGCCATTTCCGCCGGTGCCATCCTGCTGCTCCTGGTCTTTATCCCGGACCTGTTTTCCGATGGGAAGAAGGAGAAGGACAGCGGCGAATCCCAGGGGGAGGACACCCCCGAATCCTGAGGGCAATGCCGCAAGGCTCCCTATATTAAAATTTTTTTAGGAGGTTTTCGTGATGAAAACAAGAAGCAAAGCGTTGCTCCTGACCCTCTGCGCGGTATTGCTTGTCGCCGCCTCTGTGCTGGGAACCATGGCCTACCTGACTTCCACCGATGAGGTTGTCAACACCTTCACCGTTGGTAATGTCCAGATCAAGCTGGACGAAGCCAAGGCAAACGCTGACGGCACTCTTGACGCTACTGCTACTGAGCGTGTCAAGGCCAACAGCTACAAGCTGCTGCCCGGCCACACCTACAACAAGGACCCCATGGTGACGGTTCTGTCCGGCAGTGAGAGTTCCTACATCAAGATGACCGTCACCTTCACCAAGGCTGCCGAGCTGGACGCCATCTTCGCTCCCGCCGGTGCCGACCTGACCAGCATCTTCAAGGGCTATGACAGCACTGCCTGGATTGCCAAGGGCAACACCAAGGACGCTGAAAACAACACCCGCACCTACGAGTTCTGGTACAAGGAAACCGTTGCTGCCTCCGATGGCGACGTTGCTCTGGATGCCCTGTTTGATTCCATCACCGTTCCCGGCAACATCACCAATGCGCAGCTTGCTACCATCGAGGGCATGACCATCACCGTGAACGCCTACGCCATCCAGGCTGACGGCTTCGCCAATGCGGAAGCTGCCTGGACTGCTTTCGACGCTAATTAAACCAAATCTGATTTCACCGGATGTGGCACCTTCGTGTTCCTCCATCTGTGAAATAACCCAAAGTGAAAAACTTGAAGAAAGGAGGAACACGATATGAAAAAGCGTGGATTTAGCACAAAGGCATTTGTCCTGGTTCTGGCTCTGGTTCTGGCCCTGGGCTGCGTCATCGGCGGCACCATCGCCTGGCTGACTGCTCAGACTGCCCCGGTTGTCAATACCTTCACCGTTGGTGATATTAACATCACTCTCGCCGAGACTAAAACTGATTTCAAGATGGTCCCCGGCAACACCATCGAAAAGGACCCCAAGGTGACGGTTAAGGCTGATTCCGAAGCCTGCTGGCTGTTCGTAAAGATTGAGGAGTCCACCAATCTGGATGACTTCATCAGCTATTCTGTTGCTACCGGTTGGACTCCTCTGACTGGTGTTGATGGTGTGTACTACCGCGAGGTGGCTGCCACCACTGCTGACACCAGCTTTGATGTTCTGACAAACAACCAGGTCACCGTCAAGGATACCGTCACCAAGGAAATGATGAACGCCTTTGACACGGACAAGGACGGCGTGCTGTCTGATGCCGAAAAGGCTGCCCTTCCCACCCTGACCTTCACCGCCTACGCAGTGCAGATGGACAATGTTACCTCTGCCACTGAAGCCTGGGCAAAGGTCAATCCCTAACGCCCTGATGTAAACGGGAAACCGCCTACATAACAAACAAAATTCACAATGAAAGGACGCAAAAATCATGAAGAAG
>JBJDYK010000029.1:0-15688 GCA_051867275.1 Faecousia sp. | reverse complement strand
CCATCGTTCTGGAGCAGGAGTCCACTTTGGAAAAGCTGGACTTCAAGACCGAGGGGCTTGCACGCAATGTCCAGGCCATGGCCTACCGTGCCGACCTGGAGCGGGAGCAGGCCACTATGGAGGTCAAAATCGCCCGTACCATCGGCCATGAGCTGGATGTGGCCTGGAACCTGACCTTGGCCGCCAACATGATCTCCGCCTGGGTCGCCCCCGAGGAGATCGAGCGCATCGCCGCCCTCCCCGGCGTCAAGCAGGTATTCCCGGAGACCCGGTATGAGCCCTGCGCCGTGGATCAGGACACCGTGGAGCCCAATATGGCTACCTCCTCTCCCATGATTGGCGCCAATGCCGCCTGGGCCGCCGGCTACACCGGCAGGGGCCAGCGCATTGCCGTCATTGACACCGGCCTGGACACCGATCACCAGTCCGTGGACGAGGGCGCTTTCCTGTACGCCCTGGGCGAGGATGAGGTGGACCTGATGGATCAGAGCGATGTGGCCGCCGTGCTGCAGCAGCTCAATATCTATAAGGGCTACGCCAACTCCACCGGCCAGATCGTCTCCGACAAGGAGTTGACGGCGGACAAGCTGTACATCAGTGCCAAGATTCCCTTCGGCTATAACTATGTGGACAGAAATCTGGACGTGACCCATGACAACGACCAGCAGGGTGGTCACGGCTCCCATGTGGCCGGTATTGCCGCCGGCAACCGTTATATTCCCGATGGGGAGGGTGGCTATGTATCCGCGCTTGATACCGTGTTCTCCCAGGGCGTCGCGCCTGACGCGCAGCTTTTGGTGATGAAGGTCTTCGGCACCATCGGCGGCGGCTATACCTCCGACATCGTGGTGGCGGTTGAGGACGCGCTGGTTCTGGGCTGCGACAGCATCAATATGTCCATGGGCTCCGGCGTGGCCGGCTTCACCGACGCGGGCCCCTATCAGGAGGTGTTTGAGCGGCTGGAACAGTCCGACACCATCGTCTCCATCTCCGCCGGCAACAACGGCTCCTGGGCAGATCACACCGGCCACGGCTACCTGTACGCCGAGGACGTAAACCTACAGACCGCCGCTGAGCCCGGCACCCACAGCGCCGCGCTGACCGTGGCCTCCGTAGAAAACGACGGCATGGTCGGCAAGACGTTCCAGGTAGGAGAAAAGAAGGTGGCCTATGCCGAGGTGCAGATGTACGGCAGACCCAACCTTCTCTCCTCGCTGGACACCTCCAGGGACGGCAGCGGTACGGAGCTGGAGTATGTACATCTGGATGCCTACGGCAGCGCAGCCTACTATGAAGGCATCAACGTCATGGGCAAGGTTGTCTTCGTGTCCCGTGGTAACGGCGTAACGTTCAAGGAAATCCACTCCGTCGCTGCCCACCAGGGCGCCATCGCCGTTGTGGTCTACAACAACGAGCCGGGTCCCGGCATGAAGATGGACGTGACCGGCTCCGGCGTGGACATCCCCATCGTGGGCATCACCCAGAAGGACGGCGAAGCCATCAAAGCCGCCAGCACGGAACAGGTAACGGACGATGGCTGGGACACCCCCTACTACACCGGCAAAATGACCGTGTTCAAGGACGCTGCCGACAGCACCATTCCCCTGAACAGTGAATACTATACCATGAGCGACTTCTCCTCCTGGGGCGCTCCCGGCACCCTGACCATCAAGCCGGAGATCACCGCCCCCGGCGGCAACATCTACTCCATCAACGGAGAGACCAAGGAGACGGACCAGTATTTCACCATGAGCGGCACCTCCATGGCCGCCCCTCAGGTGGCCGGTATGGCCGCCGTTCTGGCCCAGTATCTCGATGAGACCGGGCTGGACGAAACCACCGGCCTTGGCCAGCGCAAGCTGAGCCAGAACCTGCTGATGTCCACCGCCACCCCCATCGTGGATAAGCATACCGGCCTGCCCTACCCGGTGCTGCAGCAGGGCGCGGGCCTGGCAAACCTGGAAGACGCACTGAACGCGGAGAGCTTCATCACCATTGGCGGCCGCGACGACGGCAAGGTCAAGGTGGAGCTGGGCGACGACCCCGACAATAAGGGGGTCTATACCTTCGAATACACCATCCATAACTTCACCGACAAGGCCCAGAACTATGTGCTGGACGGCAATGCCTATACCCAGAGCTATTTTGAGGACGACGCCAGCTTCAAAAATAAGAACGCCGGCAAGACCTGGTATATGGACTACACCCTGAAAGAGCTGGGCGCCTCGGTGTCCTTTGCCGTGAACGGCCAGGTGCTGACAGCCGACGGTTCCAATGATCTGCCCGACCTCGACGGCGACAACGATGCCGACCGTGCCGATGCCCAGGCCCTGCTGGATCTTGCCACCGGCAAGCTGACCGCGCTTGTGGCCAACCAGGAAAAGGCTGACCTCAGCGGAGACAACAAGATCACGGCCTATGACGCCGAGCTCTATCTGGAGAAGCTGGGCAGCAGCTCCCTGCCGGTTCCCGCAAACGGCAGTGTCACCGTGACCGTGACCATCGCTCTGACGGAGGCTGACAAGGCGGAGCTGGACAAGGTCTACACCAACGGTGCCTACATCGAGGCCTATGTTACCGCCGCGCCTCTGGCTGATGCGGAGGGCAAGGTGGCTTCCACCCACACCATTCCCGTGCTGGCCTTCTACGGCGACTGGTCCGATCCCTCCATGTTCGACCAGATGACCTATTCCGCGCTTCTCAGCGGCAACTATACAAGCGACTCTTATTTTACCGGCTCCAACCCCTACAGCAAGCAGATGAACTTCAATTATGTAACGGTCCGTCTGAACGAACTGGCTGGTGAGACCTATCTGGGCGGCAACCCCTTCATTGAGGGCGACACCTACAACCCGGATCGGAACGCCATCTCCTCCAATGGCTTCATCACCTCCATGAACTGGAGCCTGATCCGCAACGCAGCGGACTTCCGGGCTGCCGTGGAGAACACCGCCACCGGCGAGGCCTACTACGAGTCCATCCGCTCCGCAGACGATCCTGCCGGCGGTTGGGACTACGCCGCTGCCTTCATTCCCCAGTCGGGAGCTTGGTACTATGTAGCCAGCTCCCAGGAACTGAACGAGGACGGCGGCGGCTGGCAGCCCGGGAACATTGAAAACGGCACGGAGCTGACCGTAAAGCTGCAGGCTGCCCCGGAGTACTATCTGAACCCCGCCGACGCCAGCCACAAGAACCCCTGGGTGGATTGGAACGACGTCAGCGACAAGAATGCCCTGTCCATCCCCGTGGCCGTGGACAATGAAGCACCTACGCTGGATGTGTATGCCCAGGATGATTCCGAGTGGGGCGGAAAAAAGATCGTCTATGTGTCGGTGCAGGACAACCGCTACACCGCAGCCGTTCTGCTGATGACCCCCAAGGGCGGCACCCGCCTGGACGCCAAGGCCGTCAATCAGGCGAACAAGGGCGAATCCGTTACCCTGGAATTCGATGTCACGGATATCTGGGGCTCCGAGTTCCAGATTATCGCCGTGGACTACGCCGGCAACATGACCACCCGGCAGGCGAGCTTTGGCAACGAGTACTACGGCCCTACCGCCAAGCTGCTTGGCCCCACCACCGACACCGGCAACTGGCCGGATATGAGCTCCTCCGCCCAGTGGGACCGCTTCGATTCCAACACCAACCTGGACTATGAGGTCGCGGCCGACGCCAACACCGGCGTCTACGCAGCCGCCTATGGCGATGGGTATCTCTTCTATGTGGGATACATGCGCAAGGACGGCAAGCTCAACTACAACCTGTACGCCCTGGATTATCCCAGCATGGAGAATCCCGTGCTGGTGGGCGAGTCCGTTTCCTTCGACCAAATTGGTGCCGAAGCCATCCGCAGCATGACCTATGTGCCCGAGAACGGCGGCCGGCTGTACTATATCAAGGGAGGAACCAAGACGCAGGAGGGCTATGAGAACTACCAACTGCGCTCCATGGACGTGGCCACCGGTCAGGATGTGGGCCTCACCTACTACTTCCCTGAATACGGTGATATGTTTAAGCTGACGCCTACCAGCATCGCCTACAGCCCCATGGAGGGAGTATTCTACCTGGTGGCCTATGAGGACGGCTGGGCAGGAAAGAACGTCAACCTTTACAGATTTGAGCTGCCCACCGATTCCGCAGAGATCTATGTGGAATACGAGAAGGAGATCGGCGTCGTGTATTCCGAGAACGCCGAAGAGTGGGATATTGATCCCGACCTGGCCATGGATGCCAACCCCGACCGCACCTCCATCACCGTGGGCGGAGAGTATGAGCCTGAAATCTATCTGTCCATCCGCAGCAGCGACGGCAAGAGCGATTATCTCTATACCTACAATTACGGCGATCTGATCAACACCGGCATAGTACGGGCCCATAACGCCCTTGTCCTGCCTGTAGAAAATGAGCAGAACAACATCTCCCGCAGTGAGGCCATTGGGCTCCAGCTCAACGCCCCTGCCACGGAGGTGTTCCAGGGCGGCTTCCTGCAGCTTGGCGTCACGATTCGCCCCTGGTGCCTGGATAACAAGGCACTCACCTGGGAAAGCAGCAACACGGATGTGGCTACCGTGGATGCCACAGGCCGTGTGACCGGCGTGTCCGCAGGAACTGCCACCATCACCGTCACCACCGAAGCGGAACCCAAACTGACGCAGAGCGTGGATGTCACCGTCAAGGCCCCTGAGTTCAAGCTGTCCTTCACCGGCGCAGGTGAGGATGGTGTCAGCCGTATGTTTACCCGCGACTTCATGAGCAGCGAAAACGTTCCCGGCGCAGCCCTGACCGATATGGACGGCAACCCCATCACCTCCGCCGCCTCCGACCTGGGCAACTACGGCTATCTCTGGGTCCAGGATCAGGTCAAAGACGAGTATCGCCTGCACAAGATTGACCCCGCCACCGGCAAGAGCGTCTTTGACTCGGAGCCCAGCAGCACCGGAAGCAAGGGCAAACCCATCCTGTTCAACGACCTGTCCTATGACGACGGCGACGAGACCACCAGCGACAGTGAGTGGATCTTCGCCACCGACGGCCAGGGCCGCGTCTGGTGTACCCAGAACCGGGAGAAGCCCAACACCATGATGTATGTGATGGAATCCGAGGACGCACCCATCAACTTCATCGGCATGACCTTCGGAAAGGCCTTCGATGTTGACGGAACCACCTTCTATCCCTCCTATTACCTGGAGCCCAGCAGCAACAAGCTCGTTATGAACAACTTCAGCTACAGCGACTTTTTTGGTTGGAGTTCCAGCTACACTTATTTCAAGCTTTCCGAGCAATTTGACTACCTCACCAATCACGACGGCCGGTATCTGGATAACCTGACCTACGATTCGGTCACCAACAGCCCTATCCTGCTGCACTACAACGGGGAAAGCTACGATGTCTACTGGCTGAGTCTGGATGCTACCGCCAAGACCGCCACCCTGCTGAACCTGGGTACCATTGCGGGCTACACCGATGTGGCCGGCTATACGGCGGAATACTACGGCGATGCCGATATCGCCAATGCGGCCCTGGATGCCCTGCTGGCAGCGGATGAGAAAAACGTTCCTCTCCGGGAGAACACGCCGGCCCAGGGCAGCCTGAACGCCGTGTCCAACCCCGGCAAGGAGATCGTGGAGGACCGGGAATACGCCACCCTCACCATCACCGCCGAGGAACCCGCCGCTTCCGGCATGATCACCGTGGAACTGGATGAGAACCTAACCCTTGTGAGCCTGACCAGTCCCGTGGAGCTGAACAGCTACAGCCAGAAGGACAACACCATCACCTTCGGCTATGCCGCATCTTCGGAGCTGGCCAAGGGTGCCACTCTGGCCGTCCTACATCTTACCCAGACCGGTGACGCCACCGCTACCGTCACCGAGACCGAGCGGGGCGGTGAGATCGTCTCCGTCAAGGAAACCGTGACCTTCTCCCATACCCACAGCCTGAAGGTAATCAATGCTAAGGATGCCACCTGCACCGAGGACGGCTACACCGGCGACGAGATCTGCACCGTCTGCGGCGAGACCGTGAAGACCGGTGAAGTCATTCCCGCCCTGGGCCACCAGTGGGGCGAATGGACCGAGACCAAAGCCCCCACCTGCACGGAAAAGGGCCAGGAAACCCGCGTCTGCCAGCGTGACGCCAGCCACACCGAGATCCGGGAGATCGAGGCTCTGGGCCACAAGACTGAGCTGAAGAACGCCAAGGAAGCCACCTGCACTGAGAAGGGCTACACCGGCGACGAGATCTGCACCGTCTGCGGCGAGACCCCCAAAAAGGGCGAGGAGCTTCCCGCTCTAGGCCATGACTTCTCCGTAAAGGGCGAGACCGTGGCTCCCACCGAAACGGAAGACGGCTACACCGTCTACAAGTGCAGCCGCTGCGACGCCACCGAGCATCGGGACGTTGTGCCCGCCACCGGCCACAAGTGTGCCTCTGAAGCCTTCACCGATCTGCGTGTGAACCAGTGGTATCACCCCTACACCGACTATGTCATCGACAACGGCCTCATGAACGGCGTGGGCGGCGGTAGGTTCAACCCCAACGGCAAGACCACCCGGGCCATGCTGGTGACGACCCTGTACCGGATGGCCGGTGAACCGGAGGTTGCGGAAAAGTCCACCTTCACCGACGTGTCTGAGAACCAGTGGTACGCCAAGGCCGTTGCCTGGGCCCAGGATCTGGGCATTGCTACCGGTGTGACGGACACCACCTTCTGCCCCAATGCTTCCGTGACCCGGGAGCAGGCCGCCACATTCCTGTACCGGTATGTGACCCTGTATCTGAAGCAGGAGCCTGTAAAGGGCGCTGACCTGTCCGTCTACAAGGATGCCGACAAGATTTCCGGCTACGCCAAGGAGGCCATTGCCTGGGCCACCGCCGAGGGCCTGTTCAACGGCTTTGAGAACGGCACCCTCCAGCCCAAGGGCACCCTCACCCGTGTCCAGATGGCCAAGCTGCTGACCGTCCTGGATCAAAAATTCTAATTCCTTGATTTTCTGACCAAGAAAAATTCCATTTGTTTCTTTCCTTTCAACAGGGGACGGTCGGAGCAATCCGCCCGTCCCCAATAACACCGCCCCATAGCACGGAACCGGTAAATTTCAGTTTACTTTCTGTAGCACCGATGCAAATTGCGCACCGATGCGAACCCGCAGTATCCTGCGTTTTTTCGGTTCTGCACTGTTCATAAGGTTTCGGTCCGGATATATCCGGACCCTACAGAGGGTGTGCAATAAATTCCAATCTCAAATACATGTCCGCCTGATTCTGATTTGGCAAATTGGAGGTGTTGCGTCTGAATCAAAAACCTGTTATAATGTGGGCATCCGAAAATCGTGGAGGGATGCCTGTGGAAGTGAAAATTTACCGGGAACCCTGCTGGCTTTTAGAGGCGGCGGAGCTGGTGTATAGCCTGGTCAATCAGCTCCCGGCTGAGAAGCTGACCGCGGAGGGACCGTATTGCATTCCTGCCGATATGGTTGAGAAGATCCGGCGGGAGGCCTGTGCGGGTCTGAATCCGGAGGACAAGCTGCTGCAATACTATTTCCAGGGGGTCCCCGTGGAGGGACTCACGGAACGGCTGTCCTGTGCCGGGTGCTGCGTTCTATATCAGTTCCTGGAGCTGGAGCATCCGGAGCCGGAGGATATGGTGCGGGCTTTGTCGCGGAACTGGCGGGATACGCAGGAATCCGGCGGTTCGGTCTGCGGCATAGGCGCGTTTTCGGTGTATTTCGAGCCGACCACTCGGGAGAGCTTCACCTCTCTGGCGGAGAGCATGGACAAGCTGCCGGTGCCCGCATCCTATAAAATGCGGCTGCTGGAGGTATACTCTGCCTACGACCTGCACCTGAACCGGGTGTTTGCCCTGCTGTGGCCTGTGTGCCAGAAGCTGAAAAAGCTGCTGGCCCCCTGGGTTACCCGGGCACAGCCCCTGGTTGACCAGTGGGAAGCCTTTTTTGAGACCCACTCGCCCCAGGAATTCCTGCGCAACAGAGCCCGCTGTGAGGCCGGACGGTTTCAATCACTGGAGCTGGCAATGCGGTATTTCTCTCCCGACCTGTGCCCCGGAATGACCTCCGATGCGGATTTGTCGGTAAGGTGCATGCTGGGCCTCAGCCGACAGGTGGATATGCACTGCAATGCGTCTCCGCGTCCGGAGGAGTGGGAGCTGACGGCCCTGCGACTGGTGATGAACCCCGCCCGGCTGGAGATGCTCCGGGCCATGGCGGAGCGGCCCATGGCGGTGCAGGAGCTGGCCGATCAGCTCCATCTGAATGTAGGCTCCGTATCCCGGGACATCAACAGTATGCGCAACGCAAGGCTCCTGCTGGCCGATTACTCCGGCTCCCGTGGCTTCTACCGCACCAACCTGCCGGAGATTGAGAAAATGGCCCAGCATATCCTGGATTATCTTCGGAATCCCTGAATGCCGCGTTCTTGTGCTCCGGGCCGGGTGAATGTTAAAAATGTATAAATTGAGCCTGCCGCAAACGTAATCTTTGCGGCAGGCCATCTTTTATGGTCTTAACCAAATTATATGCTGAAAATTGGAAAACCGGCTGTGCTATAGGAGGCAATGCTCCAGCTCCTGCAAAAAGCGACGCAGGGCCTCGGTACTCAGGTTGTAATAGATGCTGGCGCCCCGCTTTGTGGCGGTAACGAAGCCTTCGTTGGCCAGCAGATTGATGTGGTGGGAGATGGTGGCGGGCGTGAGGCCCAGCTTCTCGGCGATGTCCTGACCGTTGCACTCCCCATTTTTCAAGGTTTTCAGGATCTCCAGCCGGCTCTTGTCGCCCATGGACTTGAGCTTCCCCACCAGGTTGGAAGATTGGTCGGAGTACTTCTGAATCAGTGCCCCAATCTGGCCGTAATACACCCCAAAGTCCAGCCGGGCGTCCTGGAAATCCCAGCGCAGTCCATGGAAACCCATGAGACAGGGCACCACCGTCACCTGCTCCGGCTGGGAGGCAATTTTCAGATTGTGGAAAATGACGCTGGGATCGTCCCCAATCTGTTCCCTGGCGAAGGCGATGGCCTTCCGGCAGGTGGGGCCCATATCAGGCAGATGCTCCAGGAACAGGCCCGTGGCCTTGCGCAGGATCACGTCCAGCTCCTCCAGATAATCGTCAATGGAGTAATACAGGGCGGTGCAAATCCACTTCACATCCTCGCTGCAGCCGCTTTGCAGCAGATACCGCATCAGCTGCTGCTGGCTCTCAATGCCCGCTATGCTTTCCACACCGATGTCCATGATGCGGGACAAAGGGGTGGCCAGGGCACGGAGCCGCTCCGGCTCATCCAGCGTGCCGAAGTGGACGCCGGATTTGAGAGCCTGGTACAGAGGCCAGGCCAGGGAGGCGGGACCTTTGCTGCGCATGGTGAAGAAAAACCGGAGCCGGTCTTCGCTCACCGACAGATTGGAATTTACATAGCTCTCCACCTCCAGCAGAGGCTGCAGCAGGGGGTCCAGCTCAAACAGGGGAATGTCATATTTTTCCGACAGATGGGTGCGAATCTCATCGATGCTGTGGGGCGACTCGGGATCGGACTGAAACCGGCGCTCCAGCAAAAGAATACACTCCGCCTCCGGATTGATACGTTCAAGATAACGAACACCCATGGAGTTATCCCTTCCTTCTGACACTTAGACAGACATTTAATAGTGCTATTGTAACTGCCCTTTCACCTCTTGTCAATAGGAAATTATCTGAAAGATATCTAATATTGATTATTCGAAAAAATCAGATTTTCCATGAATATAGCATTTTAGTCCTCGTATAGCGGAATTTTAAGCGACATATAAGGAAATACGACCGAATACAGAAATCTCAGTAATATAGATATCTAATACCGTTTAGATATTTGTAAAATTTACTATTGCATTTTTAAGACAACTGTGTTAGAATACCACCAACACGAACCAGTGGTTCGAAAAACTTTAACACAATAGAAAGGAAGAACACCCATGAAAAGAAGACTAATGGCGTATCTGTTGGTTCTGTCCATGCTGCTGACCGGTCTGGGCTTTGTCCCGGCGGTCTCCGCGGCGGAAGACGACGCTTTGGTTGCCAAGTGGACAACCAAAGAAGAATTGGCTCCCGCGGATCAGGAAATCCTGCTCCGTCCGGAGAAAGGCTCCTTGTCCGGGGAATCCGGCGAAATGGAGCTGGCTGTGGAAAACAGCCGCTACCAGCCCAATGACATTGTCACGGTCATTGTGGAGCTGGAGGACGCCCCCCTGCTGGAGCGTGCCAACCAGCAGTCCATGGACCTGACCTCCTACGCCGCCACCGCCCAGGGCAAGAACGACGCCCAGGCTCTGGCCAGCAGCCATGCCAATGTGAAGGCCCGGCTCCGTGCCCTCAGCGGCAGCATTTCCGTCCAGTCCGTCAATGGCGCATCCAACCTGGAGTATGACTACACCGCCGTCCTCAACGGCTTCTCCATGAAGCTGCGCTACGGCGATCTGGACAAGGCCCGGCAGGTTCCCGGCGTCAAGCGGATCTTCGTGGCCGAGCAGTACAGCCTGCCCACCATGGAGGACATGGACTACACCATCTCCATGGACAGCTCCACCGGTATGGTGGGTGCCACCGAGGCCAACGAGCTGGGCTATGACGGCACCGGCACCATCGTGGCCATTCTGGACACCGGCTACGACTTCGACCACGAGGCCTTCTCCGTGATGCCCACCGACGGCAAGTACTCCAAGGCCGATGTGGCGGAGCTTCTGAAGAAGGATCTGTCCTGCGGCATTACCAATGCGGACGATGTGTACGTCAGCGAAAAAGCGCCCTACGCCTATGACTACGCCGGCGGCGACACCAACGCCGATGCCGTTGGTTCGTCCCATGGCGTCCATGTAGCCGGCACGGTGGCAGGCAACAACGGCGAAGACTTCTTCGGCGTGGCCCCCAACGCCCAGCTCATGATCATGAAGATTTTTGCCGACAACTCCGGCTCCACCGGCGACGACATCATTCTGGCGGGTCTGGACGACGCGGTGAAGCTGGGCGCCGACGCCATCAATATGTCCCTGGGTTCTCCCGCCGGCTTTGCCCAGTACGGCGATGAGGACAAGGAAGAGACCGACGGCTACCTCACCTACTACGGCGTCTACACCCGGGCTCAGGCCTCCGGCACCAGCCTCATGATTGCCGCCGGCAACGAGACCGCCGCCAGCTACATGAATCCATCCGGTACGAACCTGACCCAGGCCCAGTACCCGGACAACGGCGTCGTGGCAACGCCCTCCACCCTGGAGGCTCCCGTGAGCGTGGCCTCCGTGGATAACATCGCCTACTTCCGAAACCACTTCGCCCTGGGTGAGGAGAGAATCGCCTATAACGGCGGTGTGGATTACAACGCCCAGGCAGAGCTGGACATCTTAGAGACCTTCGAGGGCAAAACTCTGGAGTATGTCCCTGTCTCCGGTCTGGGTGAGGAGAAGGACTTTGAGGGTCTGGACCTCACCGGCAAGATTGCTCTGGTGTCCCGTGGCTCCATCAACTTTGATGTGAAGGCTGCCAACGCTGCAGCCGTGGGCGCCGAAGCCATCATCATCTATAATAATACCGATGACGGCCTGTTCTACGCCTCCTATCAGAATTATACCATTCCCATCATCACCATCGCGAAGCAGGACGCCCTGCATATGATGGATGCTTCCGTAAAAAAGATCACCTTCTCCGCCGAGTATTACGGCAAGACCAAGAACCCAACCGCTTACCAGGTCAGCTCCTTCTCCTCCCTGGGCCCCGCGCCCAATCTCACCATCAAGCCGGAGATTTCCGCCCCCGGCGGTCAGATTTACTCCTCCGTCATTGACGGCGGATACCAGACCATGAGCGGTACCTCCATGGCCACCCCCCACATGGCCGGTGAGGCCGTCGTCCTGCGGCAGTACCTCATGGAGACCTATCCCGAGATGAGCATGTATGAGATTGGCCAGCTTGCCACCAGCCTGCTCATGTCCACCGCCATCCCCTCTCAGGATAAGGCTAGCGGCACCTACTTCGCCGTTCGCCGTCAGGGCGCGGGCGTTGCCAACGTGCTGAATGCCATCGAGTCCGAGGCATATCTGTCCGTGGAGGGCTGCGACCGGCCTAAGGCCGAGGTCGGCTCCAGCAAGGACGGCGTGTTCACCTACACCGTTACCGTCCACAACCTGTCCGACACTTCCAAGACCTACACCCTGGACACCGCTGTTCTGGCGGACACCGTTACGGAGATCGATGGCGTGTCCTACATCGCCAACTCCGAGAAGCGACTGCCTTCTTCTGAAGCTACCGTTACCTACACCGGTCTCACCGGCGGTAAGATTACCGTGGCAGCGGGTAGCACCGCCACCTTCTCCGTGAAGGTTGCCCTGACCGCTTCCGGCAAGGCCTACATCAACGATAACTTCCCCAACGGCGGTTATGTGGAGGGCTTCACCTTCCTGACCGCTGAAAACGAAAACGATATTGACCTGAACGTTCCCTTCCTGGGCTTCTATGGCGACTGGGAGAGCCTGGACATCTTTGATGCCGACCCCTCCGGTAGACCTAATATGGTAGGTACTGCCCTGGCTGATCTGGACACCTCCGGCTACGGCTATTTCCTGGGCAAGAACGCCACCACCGGTGTTTACAATGAGGACAAGATGGCCTTTGCTCCCCAGCGGGGCAACCGGCAGCTTGTGGCCCAGGTGAGCCTGCTGCGGAACGCCACCTCCTTCCGGGAGTACATCACCGACGCCCAGGGCAACGTGGTCTATGACACCGGCGACTTGGGCTGGGTGCGGAAGACCTTTGCCAGAGCCACCATGCAGGGCATTCAGTACACCGCCGTCACTTACACCCCCGGCTGGAACGGCAGAGTCATGAATCAAGGCGACTGGGCCTCCGACAATCAGGGGTACACCTACACAATCGAAGTCACCCCTGAGGCCTCCGATGAAATCCAGACCAAGGAATTCAAGTTCATCCTGGATAATACCAAGCCCACCGTGGAGGATGTGAAGCTATACGAGGAGAATGGCAAGGCCTACCTCACCGGCATCGTTTCCGATAACTTCTATGTCCAGCGGCTCCGGGTCATCGACAGCACCCAGGAGTACTGGTATCTGGGAGAGGCGGAAGCCTTTGATAATGTCTCCGAAGCCGGCGCTAAGACGCGCTTCACCTTTGATGTGACCGAGCTGGCCGCGGAGTTGAGTGCCGACGGCAAGAACCCCGGCCGTGTGGGCCTGCTGCTGGAGGACGTTGCGCACAATGCTACCCTGGTCTTTGTTGACCTTGGCCCCCAGAGCATGACTTTGGAGAGCTGCTCTGTGGAAGTGGGCGAGAGCAAGCAGATTTCCGTTTCCATCAAGCCCGAGCGCCTGGCGGATACCAAGCTGACCTGGGCCTCTCAGGACGAGTCCGTTGCCACCGTGGATGAAACCGGCGTTGTCACCGGCGTGGCCGACGGCGAAACCATGATTTCCGCCACCTCCCTCTCCGGCCTGACCGCCTACGCCAGGGTTGTGGTGGGCAAGGGAGCCCCCGTGTACCTGACCTACGGCGAGGCGCCGGAGCTGAACGACCGGTTCCAGACGGAGGACGGTCTCTGCTGGAAGGTAACAGGCCCCGATACGGCGCAGCTGCTGGAGGATCAGAACAAGGCCACCGCCTGGGCGCCCAGCTATGCCAGTCTCACCGGTGACATTGTGATTCCCACCACTGTGGAATATGGCGGCAAGACCTTCCGTGTCACCTCCATTGGCTATCAGGCATTCTATATGAACATGGGAATTACCTCCGTTACCATCCCTGAGGGCGTTAAGGATGTGGGCTACGCCGCTTTCTTCCTGTGCGACAAGCTGAAGAATATCTCCCTGCCGGACAGCCTGGAAAAGGTGGACGACATGGCTTTCAACACCTTTGTGGCGACTGCCTTTGACAAGGTTCCCGCCAACCTGAAGTGGATTGGCGAGAGTGCCTTCCGGAAAGCGGACATCGCCGTTCTGGATCTGCCTGAAGGCCTGACCCATATCGGCAATAATGCGTTCATCTACGCCAGCACGATTCAGTCCGTTTCCTTGCCGGAGAGTGTCACGGAGTATGGTGACCACATCTTCTACGGCTGCTCCGGCCTCACCTACGCAGAGCTGCCCGCCAACATGAAGGAACTGCCCACCGGCATCTTCTGGAGCTGCACCTCTCTGAAGCGCATCAGCCTGCCCAACGGCTTGGAGAAAATCGGCAACGGCGCCTTCTACGGCTCCGGACTGGAAAGAATCACCATTCCCGCCTCCGTGAAGGTCATTGGCGACTGGGCCTTCGCCTGGCTGACCAACATGAAGACCATTGACATTCCTGATACGGTGGAGTCCATCGGCATGAACGCCTATATCTACTGCCAGGGTGTCAAAACCATCAACATCGGCTCTGGCGTGAAGACCATCGGCAAGGATGGCTTCCACACCTGGAATGTGGATTATGGCGAGGAGCCCGTTATGAACGTAAAGACCGAGGCCACCGCCACCGCCCTGCGCCGCAGCGGCTACGGTCAGGAAATTCTTCTCAACGGCGTTCCCTACACCGGCTACAACGGCGTTGGCTTCACAGAGGGCGGCTTCTCCTATATGCCCATCTCCGACACCGAGGTGCAGGTGGTTGCCTTCAATAATGACGGTGCTGCCGGAGAGTACACCCTGCCTGAGACGGTCTACTGTGAGGGCGACGACCGCACCTACACCGTCACCAGTGTGATGGATCGGGTCTTCTTCAAGAATCAGAACGTACGCAAGCTGAACCTTCCCGACACCATCACCGATCTGGGTGAGCGGGCCTTTGACCAGATGTTCAACGTCTGCGAAATCAACATCCCCAAGAATCTGAAGAACGTGGGCTATCAGGCCATGGGCTACCTGGGCTGGGAAGCCAAGTCCATCGGGCTGGAGTTCAATACCGACCAGGTGCTGGAGATTCCAGGTACCATTGAAGTCTGGGGCGACTGCGGCTTCGCCGGAAACCAGCACAAGACCATCGTGGTCGGTGAGGGTGTGGAGTACATCGGCAATTACGGCCTGTCTAGTTGCCATAACGCCACCTCCGTCACCCTGCCTTCCACCCTGAAGCGCATCAATCGCTTTGCTTTCCAAGACTGCAAGGCCCTGACGTCCATCGACATCCCTGAGGGCGTCACCTTCATCGGCGACGGCGCGTTTACCGCTGTGCCTCTGGAATCCATCGACCTGCCGGAGGGTCTGACCTACATCGGCCGGGATGCTCTGGGTGCCTATGTCTACAATGCCGACTACACCGCCCAGTACTGGGTGGGCCCTGAGTATGTGGAGCTGAACGGCGCCCTCAACAACATGGGCTACAACGCCTTCCGGCCCAATGCCGAGATCGTGGCCGTCCTCAACAGCCAGCGGAACATGGTGGTGGCCTTCAACAACTTGGAGAACCTGCCCACGGTCTGCTGGGACGGCAAGACCGACATCCCCTACAACGACGGCTCCTATGTCCCTGCCGACAAGGAACTGCACCTGACCGAAAATGTCACCATTGACGGCAAGCTCACCGTGGACGGCAAGGTTTACGTTCCCTACAACGTGTACCTGGAAATCACCGACGACGCCCTCATTGTAAACCCCGAGAACATCATCTACGAGGGCTGCAAGCATGAGAACACCACCACCGTCACTGTTCCCGCCACCTGC
>JBJDYK010000028.1:0-2950 GCA_051867275.1 Faecousia sp. | reverse complement strand
ACGCAACACACTTTCCTTTTCCTGTCGCGTTTAGTTTGAAGATTGAAGACGCAGACAAAGATAGAAAAAATACTGGATTATTTGTTGACTTTTTCTGAAAAACGAGTATAATATTTTTTTGTATGGACATTCTGTATGAAACAGCCTCCGAGGTGCCGCCCTCACTTCAGACGCTGCAAAACAGTAAACATGTTGTGGGCATCAAACAGTTGAAACGCGCGCTTCGGGATGGCAGCGCCCGTCAGGTTTTCCTGGCGAAGGATGCCGACCCGCAGCTCACCGGCGAGGTAACGCGCCTGTGCCGGGAGCATGGCGTGCCGTACACCTGGGTCGCCACCATGGCGGACCTGGGCAAAGCCTGCGGCATCTCCGTAGGCGCCGCGGCAGCCGCCGCGCTTTGAGCGAAGCTCCGATCCTTCCGGGTTTTACCCGAGGATATAAATCCGCCGGAAGGCGAGAACGAAAGAAAGGAGAACCCAATGCCTACTTTTAACCAGCTCGTAAGAAAGGGCAGACAGCAGGCTACCTACAAGTCTACGTCTCCCGCACTGCAGAAGAGCCTGAACACCCTGCAGAACAAGTCCACCGACCTGTCTTCCCCCCAGAAGAGAGGTGTCTGCACCGCCGTCAGAACCACCACCCCCAAGAAGCCCAACTCCGCTCTGCGGAAGATCGCCCGTGTGCGTCTGACCAACGGTTACGAAGTTTCTGCCTATATTCCCGGTGTGGGCCACAACCTGCAGGAGCACTCCGTGGTGCTGATCCGTGGCGGTCGTGTCAAGGACCTGCCCGGCGTCCGTTACCACATCATCCGCGGCACTCTGGATACCCAGGGCGTACAGAACCGGAAGCAGTCCCGTTCCAAGTACGGTGCCAAGCGGCCCAAGGCTGCCAAGAAGTAAGAAACACTTCTTTAAGAGCCTGTAATCCCGCAACAACACGCCTTAAGCAAGGCACCGCCTTGCCTGACGTTTTTTATAGAATTCTGTAAAAAACCTCTGGCAGGCACCAACAGAAGTACACTTCTGAAGTACCTATGAAATCATCTTTATATGAAGGAGGGAAGCGAAGTGCCCAGAAGAGGTAATGTACCCAAGAGAGAGATCCTGCCGGATCCTATTTATAACTCCGTTCTGGTAACTAAGCTCGTCAACAGCATCATGCTCGACGGCAAGAAGGGCGTCGCCCAGAAGGTCGTCTACGGTGCTTTTGAGATTATCGAGGAAAAGCTCGGCAAGAATGGCCTGGAAGTGTTCCAGCAGGCCATGGAAAACGTGATGCCCGCCGTCGAGGTCAAGTCCCGTCGTGTGGGCGGCGCCACCTACCAGGTGCCTATCGAAGTGCGTCCCGCCCGCCGTCAGACCGTCGGCCTGCGCTGGATCACCGCTTACAGCCGCAAGCGCGGCGAAAGCACCATGAGAGAGCGGCTGGCCGCTGAGATCATGGATGCCTACAACAATACCGGCGCCTCCGTGAAGAAGCGTGAGGATACCCACAAGATGGCAGAAGCCAACAAGGCCTTCTCCCACTTCCGCTGGTAATAAAGGAGTTCCCCAATGGCAAGACAGTACTCCCTTGAAAACACTAGAAATATCGGCATCATGGCACATATTGATGCCGGCAAAACTACCACCACCGAGCGCATTCTGTTCTACACCGGCCGTAACTACAAGCTGGGCGAGACCCACGACGGTTCCGCAACCATGGACTGGATGGCGCAGGAGCAGGAGCGCGGCATCACCATCACTTCCGCCGCCACCACCTGCTTCTGGAAGGGCTGCCGGATCAACATCATCGATACTCCGGGCCATGTTGACTTCACTGTTGAGGTGGAGCGTTCCCTGCGCGTTTTGGACGGCTCTGTGACCGTTCTGTGTGCCAAGGGTGGTGTCGAACCTCAGACCGAGACCGTCTGGCGTCAGGCCGACGAGTACAAGGTCCCCCGCATGGTGTACGTCAACAAGATGGACATCATGGGCGCCAACTTCTACCGTGTGCTGGATATGATGCACGACCGGCTGAAGTGCAACGCCGTCCCCATTCAGCTGCCCATCGGTGCCGAGTCCGACTTCCGTGGTGTCATCGACCTGCTGAAGATGAAGGCTTTCGTGTTCTACGATGAGCTGGGCAAGGATATGCGCGAGGAAGAAATTCCCGAGGATATGGTTGACCTGGCCAAGGAGTATCGCGAGAAGCTGCTGGACGCCGTTTCCGATACGGACGACAGCATCATGGAAATGGTCCTGATGGAGGAAGATGTTCCCATCGACACCATCAAGGCCGCAATCCGGAAGGCCACCATTGACAACACCATGGTTCCCGTGGTCTGCGGATCTTCCTACAAGAACAAGGGCGTTCAGGAAATGCTGGACGCGGTTGTGGATTACATGCCTTCTCCCCTGGACAAGAAGGGCGTTAAGGGCATCAATCCCGACACCGACGAAGAGGATTTCCGTCCCGCTTCCGATGACGCGCCTTTCTCCGCCCTGGCCTTCAAGATCGCCACAGACCCATTCGTTGGCAAGCTGTGCTACTTCCGGGTCTATTCCGGCACCCTGGCCAAGGGTACCACCGTCATGAACTCCACCAAGAAGGCCCGCGAGCGTCTGGGCCGCATCCTGCAGATGCACGCCAATCACCGGGAGGACATCGACATTGTGTACTCCGGCGATATCGCCGCTGCGGTAGGTGTCAAGAACACCACCACCGGCGACACCTTCTGCGATGAGAACCATCCCATCATTCTGGAGTCCATGGTGTTCCCCGAGCCCGTAATCCGGGTGGCCATCGAGCCCAAGACCAAGGCCGGTCAGGAGAAGATGGGCATTGCCCTGGCCAAGCTGGCTGAGGAAGATCCCACCTTCAAGACCTACACCGACGAGGAAACCGGTCAGACCATCATCGCCGGCATGGGCGAGCTCCACCTGGAGATCATCGTGGACCGCCTGCT
>JBJDYK010000027.1:0-3017 GCA_051867275.1 Faecousia sp. | reverse complement strand
GTAGCACACGGGAGGTGGATTTGTCAACGTATCCGGGGACGCTTTTTCCTCAGCGGTTTCCGAAGAAGTCAAAATGCTTGCCCAGAAAGAAGGTGGCGCCTTTCTTTTCCGGGGCGGGGGGCTGGCCGGGGTCGGGGATTTCCAGAACATAGCTGGTGTAGGCGTTGACCACCTGCGTATCCTTATATTGCTGGATGCGCTGAAGCCGCACATTATAGTTCAGATGGTTGTGACCATGAATCAGATACCGGGGCTTATACCGGTCCATCAGCTCCAGGAATACATCAAAGCCTCTGTGGGCCGGGTCTTCGCCGTCGCCGATGCCTCTGGGCGGGGCATGGGTGACGATGAGATCCACGCCCCCCATTCTGTGCAGCCGGAATCTCAGCCGCCGCGCGCGGCGGCGCATTTCCTTTTGGGTGTACTGATGGGGGCCCGGGTTGTACCGGATGCTGCCTCCCAAACCCATAATCCGCAGGCCCTTTACGGTGACCACCCGGTCCTCGATGCAGTCGCAGCCCTCCGGGGGGATCTGCCGGTAGCGGCCGTCGTGGTTGCCGTGGACATAGAGCAGGGGTATGTTGGCCATGGTCACGAGGAAAGACAGGTATCGCGGGTCCAGGTCGCCGCAGGCAATAATCAGGTCATATCCCTTCAGCCGCCCGGGAACGTAGTAATCCCAGAGGGCAGGGGCTTCCTCGTCGGCCAGAACCAGTATTTTCATAGCAGCGTTTGCTCCTTTGTGGGCGGAATTCGATCCCGGAATACGCCCTGGAAGCGCACCACATTGCGGGATGCGGGCAGCACTTCCTCCAGGGTGGGGATGTGGCCCACGACATTGGCACACAGCCAGTCCATGCGCAGAATCTCCTCCATGGACAAAGAGGCGGCGCCGTCATTTTTGCAGGAGCCGTCCTGGGCGATGATGGGGCGGCGGAAGGGCTCCAGGGTACCGGTGATGATGCCGTCCTTCAGGATCTGCGCCAGATGCCGTGGCCCCTCCGGCAGATTGTCCGCCAGGGTGATGTCCACGGCGCCGGAACGCATTCCCCACCAGTAATTGACGGCCTTGCCGTCCTGGTGCTGCTCCTTGCCCCATTGTCCCGCCAGAATCGAGCGGACGATTTTTTCATACAATACATCCCAATGCCAGCAAGGGGAGGCCAGAGCCTGAAGGTCTCCTTTGGAGTCGATCAGATAGGTTCCATACTCATAGGACAGCTCTCCGGAAACCGGCGTGTCCCGGTTGGAAACCACCCGGAAGCCTGCCTGCCGAAAGGAATCCATGGGATTGCCCTGGGTACAGGACCAGTCCAGGTACACCCTGGCATCGGGGTTGGTCAGTTGCGCGCCCAGAGCGAAGGCGTTGATGCTGGCGGGTACACCGTAAATGGGATAGCTGCCCACATAGCCGATGCGCCCGTCGGGGGTCATGGCGCCGGCAATGGCGCCCGTGATAAACTTGGCCTCATAGACCCGGCAGTAATAGGTGCGGATGCTGGTGTAGGGAATATCCACGGAGCAGTTGAGGATGTGAACCTGGGGGTGGCGGACTGAGGCCTGGAGGCAGGCGTCCACCAGGGGCGGCGTGGTGGAAAAAATCACCTGTGCGCCCTCCGCCACGGCTTTCTCAAAGCAGGCTTCGGCTTCCTCACCCAGATGGGCGTGATTGTAGACCCGGGTGGAGATCCGATCCCCAAAGGTCTGTTCCAGATCCAGCCGGGCACGCTCATGGGCCATGCACCAGTTGCTGGCGGCGGGGTAGTATTCGTTGATAAAGGCAATGTTCAGCCGGCCGGGCCGGGTGCTGGGGAGAATCTTTTCCAGGATGGTCTGCCTGGCGGGCTGCGACGGCTCCGGTTGCACCTGAATGGGCTCCGGCTGGGTCAAAGCCACGATATCGGACCACAGAGCTTCCAGGTTTTGCTTCAGCTCCGCCGTGCCCATCTCCTTGATTTCCGGAATGGTGTGGACCCGGAGCCAGACCAGCAGAGCGTCACCCACACCCACATCCAGTTGCTTGCCCCCCAGCTTCCGGAAGGCGTCCTGAAAATAGATCAGAGCGGAGGACAGGGACTGGCGTTTCCGGTCGTCCCAGGACTCACCACTGGAGCCACCCAGGGTTTGCAGGAGCTTTCCGTAGCTGCCGGGGAGACGACAGTGGACGGTGTACAGGCGCGTGACCTGGTAAAAGTCCAGAAATTCATAATAGAGCTTGATTTCCGGTTCCTCACTCTGGGGCGGCAGCAGCCGGATCACCTGGGCGGGGATAGTGGCGGCACCGTTCCATTTCAGAACGCTGACCCGCTTGTTTCCCTCCTGGACATAGAATTTACCCAAATATTCGTAGCATTTTACCGGGTCGTGGATGCCGGTTTCCCCCAGATGGTCAGCGCACAGGGAAATCCACTTCTGGGCGAACTCCGTATCCGCGCTCAGCAGGGGCAGGAACCCGGCGGAAAAGGCATTGCGCCGTCCCAGCGTTTTGGTGCCCTCGAACAGATCGGAGGGAACCTCGAGAATCCCCAGATCCCGCTGGGTCTCCGGAACGTTGCCCTCCAGCATTTCATCCAGAACGGGCAGGTAGGGATATTGGTCCCGGCTCGTCAGCTCCTTATATGTCTTTTGCCCGGCTTTCAGTGCCGCGGCGTATTCCTCACGGGCTTCCTGACGGTACATGGGCAAATCACTCCTTATATTAAGCGATTCTACCGGGATTGTACCATATTTGCCCGGCGGAAACAAGCGGACACTTCGCCGAAGAAAAGTTCATAAAAACCCAACCTTTTGTGCATACATGCGCAAAATGAGCTCCATACAGTTACAGACAGCATGCGGGGCTCATCTTTCCCGGGCAAATAAAAAAAGATTGTATTCCGCCCATGGATTTGGTATACTGATAGTATATGATGTTTTAACATTGGCTTTTCCGCCAAAATCACTGTAAAGGAAGTCAATCACCATGAAATTAGGAATCGACGGCGATTCACCTGATTTTATATCTCAATGCTTCTCCA
>JBJDYK010000026.1:0-16065 GCA_051867275.1 Faecousia sp. | reverse complement strand
GTGGCCATGGCCCGGAAGGGCTACCGGGTGGGCGTCCTGGATGCCGACATCACCGGCCCCTCCATGCCCAAGGCCTTCGGCGTCAACGAATGCGCCGGCGCGGACCAGGCGGGTCTGTATCCTGCCGTCACGGCCTCCGGCATCCAGGTCATGTCCATCAATCTGCTGCTGGACAACGACACCGACCCGGTTCTGTGGCGTGGCCCGGTCATCGCCGGTGCTGTGAAGCAGTTCTGGACCGATGTGATCTGGGAGGATGTGGATTATCTGTTTGTGGATATGCCTCCCGGAACCGGCGACGTACCCCTGACGGTGTTCCAGTCTCTGCCGGTGGACGGCGTGGTGGTGGTCACCAGCCCCCAGGCTCTGGTCTCCATGATCGTGACCAAGGCTGTGAAGATGGCCAACATGATGCATGTGCCCGTGGTGGGCTTTGTGGAGAACTACAGCTATTTCACCTGCCCGGACTGCGGCAAAAAACAGTCCGTTTTCGGTGAGAGCAAGCTGGAAGAGGTGGCGGCCCAGTTTGACCTGCCCATTCTGGCAAGGCTCCCCATCGACCCCGCCGTGGCCGAGGCCTTCGACAAAGGCGCGGTGGAAACCGTGGACACTGCTGCTCTTCAAAAGGCGGTTGACGCCGTGGAAAAGGCGTAACAGGTAAACAGAAGGGAGACGCTTCACAAGAAAGTCGTCTCCCTTATTTTTCATATTTTTTCAAAAAACAGTTGACTCTCACGTTACGTCATAGTGTACAATCCTGTTACACGGGAGGGATTCATATGCGAACCGTAAAAGAAGTAAGCAAACTTACAGGTGTCAGTGTGCGCACACTGCATCATTATGACGCCATCGGTCTTTTGAGGCCTACAAAAGTAACCGATGCAGGCTATCGAATGTATGACGATGCAGCCCTTAGCCGTTTGCAAAATATTTTGCTGTTTCGTGAGCTGCAGTTTCCCCTGAAAGAAATCAAGGAAATCCTTGACAGCCCCAACTTCGACCAGTCAGAGGCCATCAGGCAGCAAATTGAATTACTGGAATTGCAGTATCAGCATATCGGGAAGCTGATTTCCTTTGCCCGTGAAATTCAGAACAAGGGAGTAACGATTATGAATTTTCAGGCTTTTAACAAGAGTGAGATTGACCAGTACAAGGCCGAGGCCAAAGCAAAATGGGGTCAAACCCGTGCCTATCAGGAATATGAGCAGAAAACAGCCGGGCAGAATGACAATGCGTTCCGGGAGAGCGGAAACCGGCTGATGGATCTTTTTGCCGAATTCGGTACGCTCCGGCATATGCCTCCCACCGGGGAGGCGGCGCAGGAAAAGGTGGCTGCTTTGCAGAAGTTCATCACGGAGCATTACTATGAATGCACCAACGAAATCCTGATGGGATTGGGGCAGATGTACACGGAAGATGAACGTTTCCGGAAAAACATTGATGAGGCCGGCGGCAATGGTACCGCTGCCTTTGTCAGCCAGGCCATCGGCATTTACTGTTCCCGATAACGGAATTCAGCTTGCCTGCTCTGGCTAACGGGAAATCCAATATGCGCCATGGGCAGCCGCGAACCGCGGCTGCCCATTTTTCCTATATTTCCACGAAAACACCGGTCTGGAAAAAGTACAGCAGGCGTTTTTTCACCGGGCGGTTCCAGATGCGGCACAGGGCCTCTCCATAGGCCCGAACCTGGGCTTTGTAACGCACGGCGGCTTCCTGCTCTCTGCCGGGACTGACCCGGTCGGTTTTGAAATCCAGTACCGTCAGCCCATCCTCATCCAGAAGGCAGCAGTCCACCACGCCCTGAAGCATCACCTGCTCCTGGGCAAGGTCCGCGTCCAGCAGATCCCCCGGCACCAGAATGGAGAATTTGAACTCCCGGAGAATATTGGGGTGGCACCGGAGGGCTTCTCCAAAGGGTGTCCTGAAAAAGTCCACGATCCACTGCCGGTTTACCGCCTCATACTGCCGCTGGGTCAGAAATTCCTCATGTTTCATACGGGCAAGCTCCTCCTCTACGGCACCAGAACCGGTGCAGGCTTCGTAGCGGATGAACTGCATGGCCAGGTGGGTGGCGGTGCCGATCTCCCGCCCCTGGAGGGTGGCAGGTGCCGCGAAGTCCGGCTGACGCCAGGGACTGCGGGCCCTTGCTAAAGGCTGAAACGCTCCGTCGGCAGCCTCCTGATCCAGCTCCCGCCCCTTTAGCTGGGTGGCGGTGACCTTGGAGGGAGCCTGGGCCGCCGCCATGTGGCGATATTGGAAGGAGGCTGCCTGAACCAGTTCTTCCTGGTCAGGAAGGACTGTGGGTGACGCCGCTTCCGCCGGGGCGGTACTTTGGGCAGCGGCCTGGTTTCTGACATGGTAACAGATGCGCCAGGGAGCGCCGTCGGACCAGGTTTCCTCCGGACGGCCCACCTGCTGGAACAGTTCACCGGCCTCGGTCCGCAGCAATGCGGCCTGGAGAATCCAGTGGCCCGGACAGCCTGCCTCCTGAGACAGCGTGTAGGAATTTTTAGGGCTGACACGCCGGACCAGATCCTGCAATTGGCTTCTGACATATTTGTCTGCGTAGGTCATAATCAGCATATCCCGGGCTCTTGTCATGGCCACATACAGAACCCGCAGCTCTTCGGAGGTGTTCTCCTGCTTGATACGGCTGCTGATGGCGATTTTGGCAAGGGAAGGGTAGCGGCACCGGTTTTCCCGATCCAGAATGCTGCACCCGATACCCAGCACCGGGTCCACCAGCACGTTGGATTTCAGGTCGTCCCGGTTGAAACGGCCGGAAAGGTTGGACAGAAAGACCACGGGATATTCCAGCCCCTTGGATTTGTGGATGCTGAGGATGCTGACGGCATCGTGGACGCCGCCTTTTTCATAGCGCAGTCCCCGCTGCTCCAGCCGGTTCAGATGCTCCAGAAATTGGGGCAGATCCTTCCTGCCGCCCTGCTCAAAGGCGGCGGCGGTCTCAAAAAAGAACTCCAGATTCTTCCCTCTGGCTTCGCCTCCATCCATGGAGCGGAACAGGGCTTCCATATGGGTGCGGGCGTAGATTTCCTCCACCAGTCTGGCCAGGGGTTCAAGCCTTGCAATCTGCCGCAAATCCTTCAGAAGCAGGAGAAAGGCTTCCGCATCCTTGTCTCCTCCGTTCCCCGCCGCCTCCAGGGCTTCAAACAGAGAACCTTCCCGGTGTCCTGCCCGGATTCTTGCCAGATGATCCGCCGTAAAGGCAAAGAGGGGACTGGCCAGCACCGATTCCAGGGGGATGTCCTGCAGGGGGTTGTCCAGCACCTCCAGGAGACACCGGACAATGGAGATCTCTCCCGTGTCCAGAATGCTGCCGCCGGAATCCGCCGACGCGGGGATATTCAGCTGTTTCAGGGCGTCCAGATAATACTGGGCGCTGGTGCCGGGAGACCGCAGAAGAATGACAATATCCCCCGGGGTCACGGGCCGCAGGCCGGTTTTGCCCCGGACCATGGCAGGCTCCGTCAGCAGCTCCCGAATCCGCTTGGCAACAAATTGGGCCTCCGTATCATATTTGGTAGCGTCCTCCAACTGAATGCAGTGCAGTTCCACCGGCACCTGCGGCAGCGGCTCATGGGGAATGCCTGCCCGCAGGGCCTCATCGTCTCCGTAATACAGGCCGCCCACCTGAGGGCACATGGTATGATGGAACACATGGTTGGCGGCACGGAGAATCTCCTCACCGGAGCGGAAGTTCTCGGACAGGAGAATCTTTCGCCCCTGACCGGGCTGCGCCTGTTCGGGGGACACAAAGCTCTGATACTTTTCCAGGAAAATACCCGGATCTGCCAGACGGAAACGATAGATGGACTGCTTGACATCGCCCACCATGAAGCAGTTGCCGCGTTTGGCGGTGAGGGCGGAGAAAATCCGGTCCTGTACCTCGTTGGTGTCCTGGTATTCGTCCACCATCACCTCCCGGAAGCGGCTGCCTATCTCGGCGGCGGCCCGGGTGGGACCGGTCAGGTTTCTGCCCAGCAGCAGCTCCAGGGTCCGATGCTCCAGATCCCCAAAGTCCAGAACGCGCCGCCGCTCCTTTTCACTCCGGTAACGTTGGGCGAACCGGAGTACCAGATGGCACAACCCCTGACCCGACAGCCGGGCCTGCTTCATATCCTCCAGAAGCTGGCTGGAAGGGGCTTCAAAGGGGGCCTGCAGTTCCTTTAGCCCCTCATAGGCGGCAGAGCGCAGTGCCTTCACGGCGTCGCAGAGCTCCGGGTCCGATGGATTGCGCACAGGCTTCAGACGGCCAAAGTCCCGGATCAGATTGTTGTGAATCTGATCCCAGGTGGTGTACTGGGCCAGAGCTTCCAGTTGGTCAATGTTGGCCTCCAGGGTGGGATCATATTTGTCGGCCAGGTCGTCGGTACGGTTGACCCGGGACAGAACCTCCCGCAGCACCTGAGCCTGTTCCTTCAGATACCGGTGCAGTCCATCTATGAGATAACGGCCCCAGGGGGTCTGACCCGCGTCCTGGATGTCCTCATCCGCACTTTCCATCAGGCAGGCTTTCAGCCACGTTTCCGGCTGGACATGACATTGGGCGCTGTTGTATACAGCTTCCACAATTCGGGGAACCGCCCGGTCGTCCCGGCCAAAGCCCTGGGTGTCCACGAAGGTCTGCAGGGCCGGGTCCTTGTCGATGGAGCGGTAGGCTTCCTCCAGCGCGCCGTCCATGGCCAACTGGCGCAGCTCGGCGGTTTCGTTTTCGTCCGCCACCCTGGCATCTCCCGGCAGCTCCAGGGCGAAGGCGTACTCCCGCAGAAGCTCCGCACAGAAGGCATGGACCGTGGAGATTTTCGCCAGATACAGCCGCTGAAGCTGGTGGCGCAGATGGCGGTTATCGGGATGCTGGGCCAGCGTCTCGGACAGCTTGGCGGCAATTTTTCCCCGCAGCTCCGACGCGGCGGCTTTGGTGTATGTAATAATCAGAAATTCGTCCACATTGGCGGGCTTCACCGGGTCCAGCAGATAGCCCATGAGCCGGTCCACCAGAACCTTGGTCTTGCCGGAACCGGCGGCGGCAGACACCAGCAGGGGACCGCCCCGGTTCTCAACCGCCGCCCGTTGGGCCTGTGTCAATTGCTCAGCTCCCATGACGATCCACCTCCCTTTCCACCTGACGCCAGAAGTCGCCGCTGTCCATTTTTTGGTAGATTCTGGGCTTGCCCCACAGGTCCAGGTGACAGGCCTCGCCGTATTCACAGAACCGGCAGGCGTCGTGGTCTCCCCGGAAGTAGGGATTGGGGTCCACCTGACCGGCGGCGATCTGGTCCACCAAATCCTTGAGAACGCCCATGACATATTGCTTCAACTGGCGGAACTGTCCATGGGAAGCCAGGTCACCGACACAATCGCCGTTCTTATTTACTTTTACAGGTAAAAAGCGGAGATTTTCCGTGTGATCCATGGCGTTCAGGATTGTGGGGTCCGACAGGAGAAGCCCCCGCCGTCTGGCGTCCTTCTGATGCTCCGCCTGGGCCTGATCCTGGCCGGTGGGTCCCTTCATGGAGAGAATGGGACTGCGGGCAGGGAAGTAGAGCACACCGGCTGGCTCCGGCGTCTCCTCTAGCAGCCGGTCACCAAATTCGCCCAGAGCAAACAGGTAGATGAGCATTTGCAACCCCAGTCCGTTGAACACATCGCAGTAGTCAAAATCCTTCCGGCCGGTTTTGTAGTCCACCACCCGCACGTAGGTACGGCCGTTTTGCCGGTACACATCCAGCCGGTCCACAAAGCCCCGGAGATAGGCGGGCATGGCGCCGCCGGGAATCTCCACAGGCGGCATTTGCCCCCGGGGACCAAACTCCACCTCAAAGCCGACTGGTTCAAAGTCCGATTGGCTCAGCTCCGCCCACAGCTCCTCCACCACGGCCAGCAGCTCCAGAATGTTCCGATTGAAGAGGTAGGACTGTCGGCCGGAGTCGTCGGAAAGGTCCGCAAAGTAGGCTTCCTGGTATTCCCCGGCGTACCGGATTGCTAGTTGCCGCACCTGCTCCAGGCTGACCTGATGGAAGCCGCCCATGTCCATAACCTGCCTGGCGGTGTGCTCCAGAACGGCGTGGACAAAGGTGCCGAACTCCGCCGGGTCAATGGTCAGCTCCTTGCGCTCCTGAATGCCAAGGCCGTAGCGCATGAAATAGGCGAAGCGGCAGGAGGCAGCTTTATCCACCTGGGAGGCGGACAGGCGCAGTTCTTTTCCGTAAAGGGCTTTTACCGTTTCGGGGGATAGCTGCCCCAATGCAAACTCCGCTTTTTCCCGCAGATTTTTCTGCACCGGGCCGAAGACGCCGGGAGCAGGAATTCCTGCCTGGAGATACAACATACTGCCATCCCACAGGTCGGACACCCGATCCAGGGGCGTCAGCTCCGTCTGTCCATCCGGCTCCTGGCCCAACAGCCGCCGAAGACGATGGAAAACATGGGCACTCTGACCCTGGCCGGTGGAGAAGCGAAGCTCCTCCGTGGCCGCACAGGCTATGGCATAAATGCCCGCCAGCTCCTGCTCCAACTGGGTGTACAGGGTGGCCTGCAGAGGGATGCCCATGGATTTCAGGTCCTGACGCTCCGATTCCGTCAGCACCATGCCGCCGGAGCCGCCGGTGGGGAACAGCCCCTCCTGGGCGCCCAGGACAAAGACATACTTACCCTGGTGGCGGCGCATGGCGGACAGGGGACCTGCCGTCACGCTGTCCAATGTCTGGGGGATGGTCCCCACATGATACTGACTGATGAGCAGCCGGAACAGACGGAGGAATACATCCGGCTCCATGTGGGTGTCCCCCAGCAGGGCCGCCATTTGCTCCATGGCACGGATTAGAATATCCCAAAGCTGCTCCAGTTCCTGGACGGAGCGGGCATCTCCGGCGGCCCCAAACCGGTCCGCCAGTCGGTCCAACCGCTGGGGAAGCGCAACCTGTTCCAAAAAGCGGTAGAGGCTCCGAAGCTGCTGCCTGGTGTCCTGTGCCTGCCGGAGCCCGGCCTGGAGCTGCGCCAGTGGCTCAACGGCTGCTTCACGGTTCCGGTTCAGGTCTGCCAGCACCTGCCGGTCTTCCTCGGTCCAGTCCTTGCCCAGACCTCTGGGGTGGCGGGTGAAGGGGATGGTCCAGCCGCTTCCCCGGATGCCCCAGGCGATGCAGTAGTTCTCCAGCCGGTCGCAGTCCTCGGGGGACAGGGGTGAGAGAACGGATTTGAGATACCGCAAAACGTCCGATTGCTCCAGCCCTCCTGTGGCAGCCTCAAGGGCGGTCATGACGGTGTAGATCACCGATTTATGAAGAATTTCCTCCGTACCGGCAAAGTAGGCGGGAATCCGGTACTGATGAAGCACCTGGGCCAGGATAGGGGTATAGGTCCCCGGGTCCGCCAGAACCAGACAGATGTCCCGGCAGCGATGGCCCTCTTGCAGCAGCTTCCGGATGGAGGAGGCGGTGTAGACGCACTCCTCCCGGGGGGAGGCGAAGGAGAGAGCCTCGGCATGGGCCCCCAACCCGGCAACGGGTGTGGTGGAGCCGCTCAGAAGTCGCATGCGCATCTGACCCAAGGGAGTTTCGGCCTCGGGATCCGGTAGGGAGATGACCTGCGCCTGTACCCCGGCCTCCGCTGCCAGACGCAGCAAAATCCCGGCGGTTCGGCCCGCCAGTTCAAACCCTGTGGTTTTGGAACGGATCTGATCGCAGGAAAGGCTAATGGTCACGCAGGGGGAGGATCGCAGCAGACAGGAGAGAATCTCCAGCTCCTGAACCGTAAAGTCGGAAAAGCCGTCTATGTAAAAAACGTGCCGCTCCGCAAAACTGCCGGACTCAAGCTGCTCCAATAGCCGGGTCATCCGGTCTCTGGGATCCTGGCCGAAACCGGCGCAGATGCCGTCATAGGCCTGCAAAAGCAGGGAAAGCTCCTCCAGCTTCTGGGCAAGGACTCCTTCGGCGGAGGCAGCGGCTGTTTTCAGGGTGTCAGCGGTGACGCAGCAGCTTTTGAATTCGTCCACCGCCGTCACCAGAGCGGACAAGAATTCCGGCCGGGAGCCTACGGCGGCGTAGGCCTTCAGGTGGGGACGCAGTTGCTGCACGGCGGCAGCCATGGCCAGGAGCCGCCCACCACCGTCCAGAGTGGGGACGGCCACACCGCCGGACAGGGAGGCCACGCGGCTTGCCAGGCGGGTAAAGCTGAGGACCTCGGCATAGCGGCTGGCCGTGTCACCGGCGGAGGCGCACAGACGGCGTTCGTAGTCATGGGAGGCCTGCTCCGGTACCAGGAGAATGCGGCCTCCCTGACAGCCGGAGACATCATCGGCAATTCGGGACAGAATTTCATCCCGGTTGGCCCGCCAGTTGACGCCCAATATCAGTTGAAGCATAAGGATTCACCTCGGGGGAAAAGTAGAAACGTTCAGGGAGCCATAGCCCCCCGAAGACTGCCCAGCCAGTCCAGCAGACGGAAGCGGATTCCATAGCCGGTGCCTGCCTGGGTCAAGGTCTGGGAAAGGGTGTCGGACATACCGGACACCTGGGCCGCTTCCTCAAAGCCGTTGGAGGAAGCGGGGATGCACAGAGAGGGGAACAGGACGCACCACCAGTTGTGGCCCTGCCCCTCCCCAATGGTAACGCGCAGGGATTGGTAGACCCCGGCAGGCAGCGAGAAGGTGTCATAATCCCGGGTGGGGAAGACCTCCTTCCCCAGACTGACCACAGCCTTTAGCTTGGAGCCTACCTCTTGCAGCACCAGATTGGCGGCAGCTTCAATTTCGGGCAGCTTTTCCCGCAGATATGCCTGGGCTGCCTGGGCATCGGGAAGCTGGTCCATGGCGCTTTCCAGCATGGAGACCACCTTGTCCCGGACCTGGAGCTTCACGGCCTGGTCCTCCTGTGAGTCGGAGTTTGCCACCACATGAAGCCGAACCAGATTATGCTCCAATGCCTGCTGATCCCGAATCAGGCCCGCGCCGTAAGTAAGAGCCACAGCGGTCAGTGCCAAAATTCCCAATTTTACAAGTCGCTTCATAGAAAAGTCACCGTCCATATGTTTTTTTCTCACAGTATGGACGGCAACTTCAAAAATTATACACTTTTAGCAATAAAAACCTGGGGATAATTGTCCTTCAGCATGGCGCAGACCACGGCGGCGAACTCAAAGCTGGGAAGTATGGCGTATACCGCGGAGCCGGAGCCGGTCATAGCAAAGCCCAAAGCACCATAGGAGTTCATGATGGATTTGATATAATTCAGCTCCGTATGCTCGGCACAGACGACAGGCTCGAACACATTGCACAGGTGATCGGCAATTTTTCCCTGATCGCCCTGGCAAATGGCTGCTTCCATGGCGGAGTGATCCGGACGCTGGGCAATTGCGGTTTCGTCCAGCTTCTTATACAGCGCGGGGGTGGAGACGGAAAAGTCCGGTTTGCACACCACAAAAATGGTCTCCGGCAGATCCGGCAGCTTTCTCAGCCTTTCACCCCGTCCCTCCACCAGAGCGGTCCCGCCCAGAACACAGAAGGGCACATCGCTGCCCACCTGGGCGCCCAGCTCGGCAAGAGCCGGAAGGGACAGGGGATAGTCATAGTGCCGGTTCAGTGCCCGCAGAACGGCTGCTGCGTCGGCACTGCCGCCCCCCAGACCGGCCTCGGAGGGAATGCGCTTGGTGATGCGGATGGTAAGCCCCTCCGGGTCCCTGTGCAGCTCCTTACAAAACAGGGCGGCAGCCTTCCAGGCCAGGTTGGTTTCATCCGTGGGAATATCTTCCTTATCGCATTCCAGACGCCAGGCTTCACCGGTCCCCAGTTCCAGCTCGATGTCGTCCCGGACGGAAATGGTCTGCATGACGGATTTGATGTCGTGATACCCGTCAGGCCGCTTACCCAGCACATCCAGGGTCAGGTTGAGCTTTGCGAATGCGCCTTCGTAAAGGGTGGTGCTCACTTGATCTTTCTTCCTTCCAGATAGTATCTCTTCTCACGGGCATGTCCCATGGAGAAGGTCTTCCGGGGCAGCACGCCGTCGGCCACCACACCACGGAACAACTGGCTCTTGGCCATGGCAGGCAGCAGGAAACCAATGGCATTCTCCTGAGCGGCCAGATTCTTCAGGTCGTCATCGCCATGGATGTAGTCAATCTTGCCGGGGTTCCGGGCAAGATACTCATCCAGGAACTGCTGCAGCGCACCCACCTCAAGCTGGCTGCGGCTGGGGTCCAGGTAAACGGTGCCGGACTGGCTGCCCGCGTACCACTCGATGGGATAACCGCCGGGGGCGCACCAGGGCTCCAGAGCCTTCAGAAGGGCCTGGGGATCGGTGTCCACCACCACGCGGTGGATGGGCTCAAACTGCTGGGCCTCGTCGTGAATGTTCTCCAGCTCCACAAGAGCATAGCGGGCAGGATGATTGGACAGGTCCTCGCCGGGATGGTTCCGCTTCAGCTCTTCATAGCAGCTCTTGGCGGTGGCCAGGGAGTGGTTGCCGTCGCCAACGGCAAAGACCAGAGGCGCGCCGGGGAGGTCTTCGTACTTCTTGGGGCAGGCGGCGGTATAGGCGGTGAGACGGTCGCAGAAGCTCTGGGCCGCTTCACCGGAAACCAACCAGCCGGTGATGTGGCCGCCGTCCTCCATCAGGTCGAAGTCATAGAGCTTGGGCAGGGTATCCTTAACGGCTTCCACAGGCTCAATCAGAACCTTCTCATTGTCGTCGCACAGCAGCAGAATGTGAGGCAGCTCGATGCTGGCGTCCCGGCGGACTCTCTGGCGGGGCGGGATCCGCTCGGTGACGGTGCGCTCGGTGGCGCGGATGGCAGAGGTGGCACCGGCGTTGTAATCATAGGCATCCAGGTCCACGGCGCCCACCAGACCCTTACGGACAGAGCCGTTTTGGAGCGTGCGCTCGACGTAGACAAAGGAGTTGGGGTACTCCTGGAACAGGCCTTCCTTTAAGTAGGCGTTCATATTTTCATTGATTTGCTGGGTATGGGCAGCTTCCTGGGGAGTGCCCAATTCGGCCTCAGGCAGAATCAGCCGCAGCGTAGAGGGAGCGTCACCGACCGTATCGGCAACCCGTGCCCAATATGCGGGGTCAGAGGTAAACTGGTCGCAGGCGATAACCGCCCAACGCTCCATCGAGTCAACCTTGGGGAGCAGAATGTCAGCGGGTAAAAAAGCGTTCATGGAGTCCCAACCTTTCATTTTTAACAATTTCGGCGTATTACGCCGAGGGAATATGCGTATTATACACGATAAAAGCCGAAAAGAAAAGAGCCATTCCGCAAAACATGAAAAAAAGAATAAGTCTGCCGTCTTTATGCCATACTAGACACATCTGGAAGAAAGGGAGGTGTGCAGATGGATACCATCGCGCTGATTTTGTCTGTTATCGGCGCCATCAACTGGGGCCTGGTGGGCATTTTCCAGTTTGACCTGGTGGCGTGGCTTCTGGGCGGGCAGACGGCCATGCTCAGCCGCATTGTCTACGCTCTGGTTGGCTTGGCAGGTCTGTGGTGTATCAGCCTGCTGTTCCGCCGGCACAATGAGGTGGGCTTCGCGGACTAAGCGAAATTCCCGGAATCTGCTTTTGCGCGGCAGATTCCGGGAATTGAAATTTTTTAACGCACCCGGACCACGCAGCGGTAGGTCTCGCCGTTGTAGGTACAACTGACGGTGGCGACGCCGCTGCCAACACCGGTAACGGTGTTGCCGCTGACGGTACATACGGAGCTGTCGCTGGAGGACCAGGACACATCCAGCGTATTTCCATCCGCGTCCTTCAGCCGGAGGGTAAAGCTCTCGTCCACGTCAATGGTTACATCCGAGTGGCTGATGGTCACATCGGAACCGGGTTCTGGATCCGGTTCTGGATCCGGTTCCGGATCCGGATCCGCATCCTTGAAGTTGCAACGGACAATACAGTAGACCTCCAGGTCTTCATAGGTGGCATAGACGCGGGTGGTGCCGGAGCCCACAGCGGTGACCTTTCCTTTTTCGTTGACGGTGGCAACGCTGCGGTCGGAGCTGGACCAGGTAACCAGATCATCCCATTCGCCGCAGTCCAGATATGTGGATTCACCGGCGGAGAAGAAGGTAATGTCGGTTCTGTTCAGCTTCAGCTCCGTGGGGCCGACCGGTTCGGTCTCCGCGGGCTCCGTTTCGTCCGGTTCGGTCACTTCAGGCTGGGTCTCGGTGGGCACAGTAGTTTCATCAGGCTCCGTGACCTGGAAATCGCAGTGGACTTTGCACTGGGCGCTGGCGCTGCCGCAGGAAACGGTGATGGTTGCCTGGCCGGGTGCCACGGCAGTGATGAGTCCCTCGCCTGTGACGGTGGCCACGGTGGGATTATCAGAGGTGAAGGACAGGGTATCGCCGGTGTTCTGAGGCTCCAGGGTCACCTGCAGCAGATGGGTGCCGCCGGGGGTGGAGATGGTCACATCCGTGTCAGCCAGAACCTTTGTGCAGGCGGTGTTGTCACCGGTGGATTCAACGGTGTCGCTGCTGCCCAGATGGGGCCGAAGGAAGCGGTAACCGATGTACAGGCCGAATAGAATCACCAGCGTTGCCAGCACGATGCAGACAATTTTCTCACGATTGCCCACAGCTGGCTTTTCTTTCACAGGCTTTTCCTTAGGGGCAGGCTCACGCCGGCGGGGAGGAATGTCCCGCCGCTGCGCGGGGGGCTGTGGCTTATCGTTTGTGGGCCGGACAGGGGGAACAGGTACAGCCTCAATCTGGTCCGCTTGTTCATCCACGCTGTCCCAGGCACCTTCCGCATTGGGGCCGGAAAGATTGTCTCCGGATTCCTCGTCTTCAGGCTCCAGGGCGCGCTGCTTAATTTTGGACATCAGCTTTCCCGTGGCTACCAGAGTGTCATCCATGGACTTTGGGGCGGCCTTATCCGCGGCAGAAGCCGGGGAGTTATCTGTATTGCCGCAGATGGGGCAGGGGCCTTTATCGGAATCAAACATGGTTCCGCAATAATCACAACATACTATTTTGCTCAAATCAGGTACCTCCGTTTTGGGGCGCACAGGTGCGCAGCCGGGTTTCGACAATATAATATCATTTTCTTTCAAAGAAAACAACCACAATCCTGTTGCTTTTTTGGGTTTTTTCGCTTATCATATAAGGAGCCATTGATTCAAAGGAGGCGATGAATTTGTCGGAAGTCAAGAAAGTATCACCGCTGCTGGACGATTATTCCCTGGGAAAGCCCTACAGTGTACACAACGGCGTTACTTGTTGTCCCGCGATTCACTCTGTTACGAATGAGAAATTCATTCTGAAGCAAATATCCATTCCGGAGTCCCAGACGCAGGTGGACGCCATGCTGCTGACCGGCGCTTGCCTGGACAGAACCTCCGCTCAGCTTTATTATGAGGGTGTTGCCAAGGATCTGATTCATGAGGTGGAGACGCTGGAGAGCCTGGCACAGACCAGGGGCTTTGCTTCCTTCCTGGGACACCAGTTGACAAAAAAGGAAGATGGCGAGGTGGGCATGGACCTGTGGCTCCTGAGCCCCTATAAGACCACCCTGGCAGCCCACATGAAGCGCAGTGCCATGACCTACCTGGAGGCTGTAAATCTGGGCATCGACCTGTGCGCCGCCCTGACCCTGTGCCGGAAGTTTGGTTATATTTACAGCGACCTGAAGCCGGAGAACATCTACATAACGCCCCAGCGAAAATTCCAACTGGGAGACCTGGGCCTCATCGGGCTGAGCGACCTGACCTTTGCGACCCTGCCCGATAAGTACCGCAGTGCCTACACGCCGCCGGAGCTGCTTGATGATTTCGCGGAGCTCAACGAGACCATGGACATCTATGCGCTGGGTATGGTGCTGTTCCAGGTCTATAATGACGGCCGTCTGCCGTTTTCCGATACGGCCGCCCGCAGCGCGGAGGAAAAGCTGGCCGCGCCTGCTTATGCCGATTATGAGATGGCGGAGATTATCCTGAAAGCCATTGCGTTTGATCCTGCCGACCGCTGGCAGAATCCGGAGGACATGGGCCAGGCTCTGGTGTCCTATATGCAGCGGAATCCTGTCAACGATGATATGATTGCTCCGCCGGTGGTAACGGTGCCGGCGCTGCATGCAGAGGCCTCCGAGATTGAAAACCGGGTCATGGAGGCCCGGGCCGAAGGAGCGGAGGCCGCTGAAGCTCCTGATGATGGAGACGCTGCGGCGGAGCTGCCGGAAGAACCGAACCCTGCCGCAACGGAGCAGCCGGTTGAAGAACCTGAGGCGGGAGAGGCGGCCAACCCTGAGCCGGAGCAACCCCATGAGGATCAATCCCTTCCTGCGGAAGAGGACGCGGAACCCGGTGCTGCTGTTCAGGATGAGGAGCTGGCGGATATTCTGTCCAGAGCCGAAACCTTCCTGGAAACTCCGGAGGAGACACCCCAGCCGGAGCAGACCGGGAAAACGGATACGCCGGAGCCTGTGGATGACGCGTATGAGGATGAGGAAGAGATACCCCGAAAAAAGGTTTCCGTTAAAGGCATTGTGGGTACGGTCTGCGCTCTGGTGCTGCTGATTGGCCTGGTGGTTGGTGGGTACTTCTTCTATAAGAACTTCTATCTGGTTCCTGTGGATTCCTTCCAGGTGGTGGGCAACACTGTGGACACCCTGACGGTGGAAGTGAAGCTGGAGGGGGATCCCTCCATCCTGGAAGTCACCTGCAAGGATACCTTCGGCAATACACACCCCGGTGCGCTGAAGGACGGCCAGGCCACCTTTACGGGCCTCCAGCCCAACACCCAGTATACGGTGACTTTGAGCGTTACCGGCTTCCATAAGCTGGTGGGCAGCACCGCGGTTACCTACACCACAGCCGTACAGACGGAAATTGCCTCCTTCACAGCCATCACCGGCTCTGAGGACGGCTCGGTCATTCTGACCTTTACCCCCAACGGTACGGAGCCGGATAACTGGTCCGTTACCTATGAGGCGGAAGGGGAGGAACCAAAAACCCAGACCTTTACCGGCCATAAGGTCATCCTGCTTGGCCTGACTGTGGGCAAGGAGTACAGCTTTACTCTGTCTGCCGACAATGGCATCAGTCTGACCGGTTCCAATTGCCTGACCTATGTGACCATGCCTGTGGTGACGGCTCAGAATTTGACTGTCAGCCAGTATGACGGCCAGTCCATGACCGTTGTATGGGACGCACCGGAGACGCCTGTGGCCGGCTGGAGTGTGCGCTGCTATGACGGTGGGGACTTTGACGTGACCCAGGAGGTGACGGAATGCTCCGCCGTGATCGAGGGACTCAGCGCCGCTTCTCCCTACACCGTGGAGGTCACTGCCGCCGGTATGACGGAGAAGTCCTGGTTCGCCATGACCGCCAATTCGGTCTTTATCAAGGAATGTTCCGTGGACACGCAGACGCCCGGCCAGATGGTGGTCACCTGGGACTATGCGGGCACGGCTCCTGCCAGCTGGGTCTTCGTCAGTGCCTACAGTGAGGACCCCAACACCATGGACGCTATGCAGGCAGAAGAAAACTCCGTCACAATCAGCCCCTATCTTCCCAATACCACCTATGTTTTCGTCATCCAGACAGCCGATGGCAGCACCGTGTTCAACAGTACCTTTGCCGCTGCCACACCGGAGGCACCGTCCTTCGAGGGGTTTGGCCTGTCCGCAGCGGATATCGTCCTGGCGACGTTCCACGCGCCCGAGGGAACAGGCTGGACCTCCGAGGATGTGGATCTGGCGAGCAGTATGTCCGATACCTTCGCCGTGACCGATACTGTGGGATTCCTGCTGGAAGCCACCGGTAAGATTGAAAACAGTGATACGGAAGTACAGGTTCTGGTGGTTGTCCGTGACGAGAATGGCGTTCCCGTTGACTATAGCTACGACACGGTACCCTGGTACACCATGTGGACCGACAATCTGTACCTGGGTCAGCTGCGGCAGACACCCCAGACTCCCGGCAGCTACACCCTGGAGGTCTATGTTGAGGGACAGCTCATCCACACCAAGCAGCTTACCATCACAGAATAACCAACATCCCCGGCATTCAGCCCGAATGCCGGGGATATTCTTAGCCACGGGAGAG
>JBJDYK010000025.1:0-3030 GCA_051867275.1 Faecousia sp. | reverse complement strand
CAACGCCCATTGGGCGGGTACAGGGCGGCAGCGCCTGTGCGGAGTGTAGAGGCGGCGAGCCTTTACTCCGGTGTCCAGAGGTGGAAAACCTCGGCCCAGGGAAAGTTGATGCCTGCGTCAACTTGTACTGGGTATTACCTGACGCAAAATTCCGCAGGTCTGGCGGCTTTGCCGCCCTCCCCAGCCCGGAACATCTTTGCAGCAAGGAGGAAAATGTTTGAAATTAACAAGACACAATGGGCGCTCCGGGAAGCATGGCACTTACAATCCCCGTCACAATGACCGCCGGTTCGATGTGGAGAACAGCGAACACATTGACGCTGAACGTGCCAAACAAAATGTGTACTGGGACTGCTACCGGGGATTTACCACCCACGACTTTCGGGAGAACCCGGATCAGCCGGATTTCAGCTTTGAGGAAATCGAGCGGATGTATTACTACGAGCATTACGGCGGCCATGTGGAGGCGCAGAACGCCCGGAATGAGAAAACCCGACACACGGAGCGTAACCGCACCGTGGAGGACTTGCTGAAAAACAACAAGACCTGCCCGGAAGAAAGCATCTACCAGATCGGCACGATGGGAGAATCCGTCCCGCCGGATACGCTCTTTTCCATCGTCAATGAGTTTTATGAGGAATTTGAGCGCCGATTCGGTTCCCATATCCACATCTTAGACTGGGCGCTCCATCTGGATGAAGGGACGCCCCATATCCATGAGCGGCACGTCTTTGACTGTGAGAACCGCTACGGGGAACTGTGCCCCCAGCAGGAAAAGGCGCTGGAAGAACTGGGAATCCCTCTCCCCAACCCGGAGAAGCCCAAAGGCCGGAACAACAACCGCAAGCAGACCTTTGATGCGGTCTGCCGGACGATCCTGTTTGACATCGCCAGACGGCATGGGCTACATCTGGATCAGGAGCCGTCCTACGGCGGGCGGGACTATCTGGAAAAACAGGATTATATCCTGATGAAGCAGAAGGAGCAGCTTGCGGCGCAGGAGCAGAAGCTGGAAGAACTGACGCTCAAAATTGAGGACGTGGAGACGCTGTTAGATGATGTTTCCGATGCGGCCTATGACAAGGCGGTGGAGGTCGTGACCGATACCGTCCGGCAGGAGACGCACAAAGAAGATATTCGTCTGGTGGAAGAATCGAAAAAATGGGTGCTGTCGCCGGAACGGAAAGCCCCGAAAAAGGAACGTGATTACGCCGCCGCCCGGCTGGATGGGGTCATTACCAAAATCAAAAACGCCATGCAGCACGCTCTGGCGAAAATCCAGCGGACGCTGATGCAGCCGGAGGTCAAGCAGGCCGGGAAGGAGCAGATCAAGAGAAAAGCCAAAGAATCCATTATGGATAAGCTGGCAAAGGCAAAAATCAACGCTAACCGGGATAACCGGGAGCGTTGGGAACGTGAGGGGCGGATTGCCCCTACAAAGAAACAGGATATGGAGCTATGAGGCGTCTGATTTCAGGATTCAGGTGCCTTTTTCTCTGTCTGGAGGTGGGAAAATCGAATGTGTTTGAAGCGGTGAAGCAGGCTGTCCCCACAAGGCAGGCTGCGGAATCTTACGGGGTGCAGGTCGGCAGGAACGGGATGGCCTGCTGTCCCTTCCATGATGACAAACATCCCAGTATGAAGGTTGACCGCCGGTTCCACTGCTTCGGCTGTCAGGCAGACGGGGATGTGATTGATTTTACCGCCCGTCTGTTCGGGCTGAACAAGAAAGAGGCGGCCCTGAAGCTGGCGGAGGATTTCTCGGTCAGTTTTGACGCCAAAGGCCATGACCCGCCCCGCAGGAGGCCGGTCAGACGGAAAACCAGCGAGGAACTGCGCTACCGGCAGGCGGAGCAGAAATGTTTCCGGGCGCTGTGCGATTACCTGCATCTGCTGGAACGCTGGGAGAAGGAATACGCCCCGCAGACGCCGGAGGAAGCATGGAACCCGCTGTTCGTGGAGGCCCTGCAAAAGAAACCGTACACGGAGTATCTGCTGGATATTCTGCTTTCCGGCAGTATGGAGGAACGGGCTTCCGTGGTCGTTGAGTATGGAAAAGAGGTGAGGAAGATTGAGCAGCGAATATCAGAGTTTACCGCCAGCCACCCGGCAGGCCGCCATGAGCGCAGCCGAAGCCTTAGCGCCGGAGCAGAGCGTTGACGAGGTGCGGGAAAGCCTTTCCGTCACCGAGAAGGGCCAGCCCGCCAACACCATCGGCAACTGCCGGACAGTGTTCTGCCATGACCCGCTGTTGCGGGACGCCATCCGGCTGAACCTCCTGACTGACCGGGTGGACATCGTGCGGGATTTGGGCTGGCGCAGGAATACCAGAGCCCTGACGGATACGGATGTAAAGTATCTGCTTCTCTATTTTGAGCAGAATTACGGCCTGACCAGTGAAAAGAAAATGACGGCGGCCCTGTCCATCGTGGCGAATGAGAACTGCTACCATCCCATACAGGATGTATTAAACAGCCTTGTGTGGGACGGGACGCCCCGCATCCGCTCCTGTCTCCATCATTTCTTAGGTGCAGACGAAAGCGACTATGTGGAGGAAATGTTGAAGCACTTCCTGCTGGGCGCTATCCGGCGGGTGTTTTCCCCCGGCTCCAAATATGAGGAAATGCTCTGTCTGGTGGGCGGACAGGGGGCTGGCAAGTCCAGCTTCTTCCGCCTGCTGGCAATCCGGGACGAGTGGTTCTCCGATGACCTGAAAAAGCTGGATGATGACCGGGTGTTTTTGAAGCTGCAAGGCCACTGGATCATCGAGATGTCGGAGATGCTGGCTACCAGCAGCGCCAAAAGTATTGAGGAAATCCGCTCTTTTATCAGCCGCCAGAAGGAAACCTACCGAACACCCTACGAGGCCCAGCCCAAAGACCGGCTGCGGCAGTGCGTGTTCGGCGGTTCTTCCAACACGATGGACTTCCTGCCCCTTGACCGGGCCGGGAACCGGCGGTTCCTTCCCATCATGATTTACCCGGAGAATGCGGAGGTTCACATTTTGGAGGACGAGGACGCTTCCAGAGC
>JBJDYK010000024.1:0-3104 GCA_051867275.1 Faecousia sp. | reverse complement strand
TGGGAAGCCTATGACCTTTTCCAGCGCCGTAATTACATCAATGGTAACGAGTTCGGTGGACAGACCGAAGAAGGTACCATCCAGCGTACTCGTGTCTGTGCTATGGAAATCTGGTGTGAATGCTTCGGTAAGCCCAGGGAGTCGATGAAAAAAACTGACTCTTACGAGATTGAGGGAATCCTCTACAAACTGGGCGGCTGGAAACGGTACAGCGGCAACGCCCAGAGCAAGCTCCGCATTCCCGGATACGGTCTGCAAAAGACCTATGTCCGTGTTACCGATCAAACCCACCAGTAACACCAAACTGTTACCGATTGATAACGGTGCGAGGGATCAGTAACGCCACTGGTAACACCCCAAACCGTTCCCGGTAGGGCGGTTTTGTGGCCTGTTACTGGTGTTACTGATTACTTACTTAAACCTTGTAGGTAAAGAAAAAAAGCAAAAAAACGCGCAAATACACATATACGCGCGTAAAGGTTGAGCATCCATCGGTAACAGTAATGAGTAACAAGGAGACCTTATGCGAGAAAAAACCGTTGAAAGCAAGCTGGTCAAGGCCGTCAAATCAATGGGCGGTCTTGCGCCAAAGTTCACAAGCCCTGGGCTAGATGGAGTGCCGGATCGCCTGGTACTCCTGCCCGGAGGTAAAATAGCCTTTATTGAGCTGAAGGCACTAGGTGAAAATTTAAGGCCCCTGCAAGTACGGCGAAAAAGGCAGTTAGAAGCACTTGGCTTTTTGGTGTACTGCATGGACAGGCCGGAACAGATTGGAGTGATCCTCAGTGAAATACAGTCCTCATGATTACCAGACCTACGCTACCAATTTCATACTGGATCACCCCATAGCGGCTGTGTTTCTGGATATGGGCTTGGGAAAAAGCGTCATCACACTGACCGCTATTTTTGACCTTTGCCTTGACAGCTTCCTTATCCGTAAGGTGCTGGTTATTGCCCCTCTGCGCGTCGCCAGAGATACATGGCCAGCGGAAATCAAAAAGTGGGATCACCTCAAAGGGCTTACCTATTCCGTGGCAGTCGGCACTGAAGTGGAGCGCAAAGCCGCCTTGCAACAGAGAGCCAGCGTGTACATCATCAACCGGGAAAACGTCCAATGGCTGGTGGAAGAAAGCGGCCTGCCGTTCGATTACGACATGGTGGTCGTGGACGAGCTTTCTTCCTTCAAGTCCTACCAGGCGAAACGGTTTAGAAGCCTCCTGAAAGTCCGCCCCAGAGTAAAGCGTATGGTCGGCCTCACAGGCACACCTTCTTCCAATGGTCTCATGGACTTATGGGCAGAATTTCGCCTCCTAGATCTGGGTAAACGCCTGGGTCGATTTATCACCCATTACAGAAATACCTACTTCCAGCCGGACAAAAGGAATGGTCAGGTGGTGTTCTCCTACAAACCCCTTCCCGGTGCAGAGGAGCGCATCTATGATGCTATTTCCGATATCACCATTTCCATGAAGGCTGTAGACCACCTGGATATGCCCGAATGCGTGATGAACGAGGTCAAAGTCGCCCTTTCCGAAAAGGAGAGCAAAACCTACGAAACCATGAAGCGCGATTTGGTGGTCTCCCTCCAGGGCGAAGAAATCGATGCCGGAAATGCCGCTGCCCTGGCAAACAAGCTCTCCCAAATGGCCAATGGTGCCATCTACAGCGAAGATAAGCGTTATCTGGAACTCCATAACAGAAAGCTGGACGCTTTGGAAGATCTGATCGAGGCAGCCAACGGGAAACCTGTCCTGGTAGCCTACTGGTTCAAGCACGATTTGGAGCGAATCCAAAACAGACTCCATAAACTCCATATCCCTTTCGCCCTACTGGATGATCCCAAGAGCATCGAGAGATGGAACCGAGGCGAGCTCCCCGTGGCGCTCATCCATCCGGCATCTGCTGGCCATGGATTGAACCTCCAAGCTGGTGGCTCAACCATGATTTGGTTTGGCCTCACATGGAGTCTCGAATTATACCAGCAAGCCAATGCCCGACTCTGGCGGCAGGGCCAAAAGGCCGATACGGTGGTCATTCACCACATCATCGCCGCCAAAACCATCGATGAGCGGATCATGTCCGCCCTTCGTAAAAAAGACAAATCGCAATCCGCCCTGATCGACGCCGTTAAGGCAAATTTGGAGGTATAGAAATGACAGCAAAGGAATATCTGGGACAGGCTTACCGCCTGGATCAGCGCATCAACAGCAAGCTGGAGCAGGTTCTTTCCCTGCGTGAGTTGACCACCAAAGCCACCGCCACCATGAGCGATATGCCTTCTGGCGGTAGCAGGAATGTGTATCGGATGCAGGACATCATCGCCAAGATCGTGGATTTGGAAAACGAGATCAACCGGGACATCGATGCTCTCGTCGATCTGAAGCGGGAAATGGTCGCAACCATCAAAGCGGTGGCCGATCCCGAATGCCAGACGCTCCTGGAACTACGGTTCCTCTGCTTCAAAACATGGGAGCAGATAGCCGTGGAGATGAACTACAGCATCCAGCACATTTACCGTCTGTGTGACAAAGCACTCAAAATGGTCACTCCTCCTACCGCCGCTTGATGAGAGGAAATGTGATGGTTTGAGAGTATCCTCTTGTGATACTATTATAATCGCCGAGAGAAATATGGAAGAGCCTTCAAGGGAGCAATCCCGTGAGGGCTTTTCTTTTGCCCAAATGGAGGTGATCGTTTTGGGCTACCGCAGAGTGTCGTACCCGGAGCAGATATGGTATATCCTCCGCTACAAACTGCGAGACCTTTTTAGGAAGGAGGATCGTCGTGCCCAATAAACCCAAGCGCCCGTGTTCGTTCCCCGGATGCCCCAAGCTGACCCATGGTAGGTTCTGTGAAGAACACGCCAAGCTGGAAGCCCGACGCTACGAGAAGTACGACCGAGATCCGGCTGTACGCCGTAGATACGGACGAGCCTGGAAACGCATCCGCGACCGCTACATTGCAGCTCACCCCTTGTGTGAAGAGTGCAAAAAACAAGGCAAGTTGACACCCGCAGAGGAAGTCCACCATGTGATACCCCTTTCCCGTGGTGGGACTCATGCGGAGTCCAATCTCATGGCCCTGTGTAAGCCTTGCCACTCCGC
>JBJDYK010000023.1:0-3131 GCA_051867275.1 Faecousia sp. | reverse complement strand
GAGGGTCATGACCCTCCCCTACGGGTGCAGTGCTATAAATTTCCGTTTATCGCGCTTTACGGTGGAACTTCCGTTAGTGCGGCGGTAGGGCGGTGCGGTAATAATTAGTTTATACGGAGCTGGCTGATTCCCAGGCGGATGGCCAGGCGTCTTGCCCGGTCCTTTGTCCAGGTTTCGTAGGCCCGGCAGGTGCTGTTCTCTCCGCAGAAAGCACTCAGAGGACACCGGACGCAGGGGCCCTTTTCCAGGTAGTCCCGGGTCAGGGTGGGGGAATCATAACGCCAGACATTGGGCTTGGGGGCAGGCTTTGCCAGACGGTCCTGCCACCTCTGATACCGGCCCCAGCACCGGTTCAGCCACAGGCGGTAGTCCCGGCATTGGGTGTAGTTGCAGCTTCTGACGCAGGTCTCGCAGGGGGATATGTATGACTGTTTCATTCTTATAGACCTCCTGTATGAAGCGGGAGAGAGAATTAGATAATAGAGAATAAATAATAAATACAATCTTTATTATTTCTTCTTTATTCTTTCTTCTTTATTCTCTCGTTCCACGCAGTCACGATTATTCTGAATTTTAAAACGCCGGGGGGCGGTGGGATGATCGGCGGGTGGGGCCCAGGTGACGGTCAGGTCCTCCAATTGCCCGTGGGCGGCGGGGCCCAGAAATTCCCGAATGGAATTGGCGCAGATTTTCACCGCCTGGCGGCACTCCAGCTCCCACTCCCGCCAGCGCAGGTAGTTTTGCACCGTCCGGGCAATGGGCGTTAAATCCACGGTTTCCTCCAATGTCTTGCCGTAGAGACGCTCCAGGGTTCTGGTGGTGGAGGAGGAACCGTCCACCACGGGAGGCGGCCCCTGCTGTACCCGGTAGTAAAACTGATTTTCCGCCAAGTCCAGGGACAGCAGCTCGTCCCTACAGGCGGGAATCTCGTAGATTTGCAGGTCTTCCTCTCCCCGGGGCTGCACCGCCAGATACCAGCATTCCCACCCGGTCACCAGCAGCCGGTGCAGGCACTGAAAGTAGTGCCGCACCGGGTAAAGCTGCCCCTGAATCCGCCGCAGCGGCCCCGGGTCCCCCGGAATACAGGTCAGTCCCGCGGATTTTCCCCGGATTTTCCAGTGGCCCTCGGCAAACAGAAAGCCTCTGGTGTATTCGCCTATGTCCGGCTCCGGCTCCAGGCCGGTCCGCTTCCCGAATCGCTCCGCCAACGCAAGCTGGTGCCTCTGATCCGGTTCCCGCAAGAGCTTCACCGGGACGCTGCCCCGCTTCTCGGCCCAGAGGGTGTAGGTGCTTTTCCGCCGGTCGGCCCCCATGAGGATGGCGGCGTCCTGGGGCCAAAGGGTTACGGACAGGTTCACTGAATCACTCCTCATATTTTTGTTGAATCTGCCGGTACAACTGGCAGCGGGTATACCGGCTCATGCAAAACCGCTCCATATGGGCCAGACGCGCCTTGGGTCCGCTGTAGGTGACGGTGATGCCGGAGCCCGGCCAGATGCCCTCGCAGCGAATGTTCCGGCCGTCGTTCTGGCGGTAGAAGGGACACTGCACGTTGCATTCGTCCCAGCTTGTGGGCATAGGTTCCACTTCCTTTCAAATATTTAAAAATGCTTATGGGATTTGTCAGCAACCGCGCACACACTGTAGGGGAGGGTCATGACCCTCCCGGCCGCAGGCACCGGTTTTGCGAATAGATCGGGGCGAATCCGCATGGAGCCTGATTCGTATTCGCCGAAATGCTGTGCGAAATGTTTTTGCGTACTGCCGGGAGGGTCATGACCCTCCCCTACAGTTTTTGTATTTATACAAATAATTGCACATTTTATTTTGTAGACTGTAGGCAGAAATTTGCCCCGAACGCGAGAAAAATGTTGACTTAAGTAATCTATTGTGCTATTCTAAATCCATAAATCCCGTTGGAGTGATTACTTAAGTAACTTTACGGCCCCATTATACGGCTACTTTAGTAACCTGTCAAGGCCACAAGAGGTTACTTTTTTAACCTTTGTCACACTATACAAAAATCAGGGGGCGAATTTATGTTTTTTGACACTTTCTCGAAGCTGTGCCGGGAGTCCGGCGTCAGCGTGTACCGGGCCTGTACGGATGTGGGGCTGAACCGGTCGGCGGTGGCCAAGTGGAAGGCCGGCGCCACCCCCAACGGCGCCACGGCTGCCAAGCTGGCCGAATACTTCGGGGTGCCGGTGGGGTATCTGCTGGGGACCGGGGAGCAGACCCATGTTTCCGATGAGGACATCAAGTTCGCCCTCTTCGGCGGTGACGGCGACATCACCGACGCCATGTACGAAGAAGTGAAGCATTTTGCCGCTTTCGTGAAAAAGCGGGAACAGGAGAAGAAAAGGGGGTAGCCATGACCGACACCCTGGGTCTGTACGCTCTGGCAGAGGGGGCCCGGATCCCCGTGATACCGTTTCCCCTGCCCCAGACTGGGTCCGTGTCCATCCAGAGGGAGGACCTGACCTGCTGCATCGGCCTGGATGAAAGGGTTCTGGAAACGGAGACGGACAAGCGGGTCCACCTGGCCCACGAGCTGGGCCACTGCATGACCGGCAGCTTTTACAACCGCTGGGCAGCCAGACCCCTGCGGCGCAAATGTGAAAATCTGGCGGACAAATGGGCCATTGAGACCATGATTTCCCCGGAGGCCCTGGACGAGGCGGTGGCCATGGGCTGCACGGAGATGTGGATGCTGGCGGAGCGTTTCGGCGTGACGGAGGATTTCATGCGCAAGGCCGTGTGCTGGTATACCCACGGAAACCTGTCCGCGGAGCTGTATTTTTGAAAAACCGCACCCCCTGTAGGGGAGGGTCATGACCCTCCCGGCGGTAGGCACACGCTTCTACGAACAAATTTGGGCGAAGCCGCAGGGAGTTTGGTCCGAATTCGCCGAAACACAGCGCGATATGTTTTTGCGCGCTGCCGGGAGGGTCATGACCCTCCCCTACGGGTGCGTAAAAATGAAATGTACGGTTGGCAGGATGTTAAACAAAATAAATCCACCGTTTTCCGGAAAAAACCAACAATCATGCTTGACAAAGGGGCGGATTCATGGTAGAATCGGAAAGCTGATGGTTCACGGCTTGCGGGTGTAGTTCAGTGGTAGAACACCA
>JBJDYK010000022.1:0-16644 GCA_051867275.1 Faecousia sp. | reverse complement strand
GGAAAGGAAGCCGGACTGGCTGCCCGGCTTCCTCGTCCAAATATATTGTAATAGCGGATACATTAGAATGAAAGGGAGCGGACACATTGGAAAAACTGAAGAAATTTTGGCATGAGGTAAAATGGCTGCCCACGGTGGTGCTGGGCTGCGCACTGTTCTCGCTGGGCTTCGATCTGTTTTTGGCACCTCACGAAATCAACTGCGGTGGCCTGTCCGGTTTGGCCCAGGTCTTTGTGGAATGGTTTGGTATCGGCACCGTAGGTCTTGTGACTGGTCTTATGAACATTCCGCTGTTTATCATCGGCGGCAAAAAAATCGGTAAAAAGTTCTTCTTTGGCTCCTTCGTTGGAATGCTGGCCATGTCCGGCTGTCTGGACCTGCTTACGGTTATCCCCGTTCCCACCACGGAGCCTCTGCTGGGCTCCCTGTACGGCGGCCTGATCACCGGCGTTGGTATGGGCCTGGTGTTCCTCTCCGGCGTATCCTCCGGCGGCACGGACATCATTGTGCGTCTGGTGAAGCTCCGCCATAAAAACTTCCCCATCGGAAAGATTTCCCTGTGCCTGGACGTGTTTGTGGCCCTGCTTACCGGTATCGTCTTTGAGGATTTTAGCAAGACCCTTTACAGCGGTGTCACCCTGTACGTTAGCTCCATGATTGTGGATGCCGTGATCTTCGGTTTTGACTTCTCCAAGGTGGCCCTTATCATCTCCCCCAAACATAAGGAGATCGCCGCGGCCATCGACCGGAAGCTGCACCGGGGCATCACCTATCTGGACGCCACCGGCTACTACAGCGGCCGGGATACCAAGGTGGTGCTGTCTGCCATTAAGCTGCAGCAGGTGGCGGAGCTGAAGGAACTGGTGGTGGAGGTGGATCCCAATGCCTTTATCATTCTGCAAGACGCCCATCAGGTGCTGGGCGACGGCTTTGCCCGGTATTCCAAGGATTCCCTGCAATAAAGGGAGGTGACAGCCTTGAATCGTATGGGACTTTTGGCGGCGTTGGCTGCCGTTACGGTGCTGCTGTCCGGCTGCGCGGGCTGGAAAAACGGCAGCTATACCTCCGTAACGCCCCATCAGGAGGCCCATGGCCAGCAGAAGCCTGAGGAGGCGGAGGTGGTCTCCGATTATGAGACCTTGAAGGCGTTTCTGCTGGAGCTCATTGAAAGCGCCGTACCGGACGCGACCATGGATGTAAGCCAGTATGGCAAGACCCTGGAGCAGGATGTAAAGACGGTGACGAGGGAACTCCTGGGCAGGGACCCTCTGGCTGCCTACGCGGTGGAACGGTTGGAGATTGTTCCCATGGAGGTGGGCGCCCGTCAGCTTGCGACGGTGACCGTTTCCTACCGGCGAACCTGGGAACAGATCCGGGCCATTGAGACTACCTGGGGGCTTAAGGGCGTGAACCGCCACCTGGGATTGGCGCTGGAGGCTGCGGAGCCGGAGCTGGTTCTGCAGGTCAACGGCTACCAGGACATGGACGTGGAGGAACTGGTAACGGCCTACTGCGAGGCCCATCCGGATACGGTGGTAGAGCGCCCTCAAATTGTGGTGTCCGTCTATCCCCAAACCGGAGCGACCCGGATTGTGGAGATACAATTCTCCTATTCCCAGAGCCAGGAGGCTTTACAGAGCAAGGCAAAGGAGCTGCAGATCATGCTCTCCTCCGCCGAGGGCTATGCCCGGGGGCAGGAGCTGGAACAGGACAGGGCCAAACGACTCATCTCGTTCCTGCGGCCCCTGCTCAGTGAGGAGGGGGAGACGGCCACGCCGGTCTACAGCCTGCTGTGTCAGGGTGTGGGAACCTCCCGGTCTGTGGCGGAGGTGTACCGGCTGCTGTGCGGCCGGGTGGGGCTGGTGTGCTATGTGGTGGAAGGAACCCGGGACGGAGTGGACAGGTGCTGGAATATTTTGTGCCTGGACGGTGTTTACTATCACACGGATGTGACTGCGGACTGGGGCGACGGGGAGTCGGCTCTGCGGTTCGATGAGGAAATGGAAAACTATGACTGGGACCGGGAGGCTTACCCGGTTTGCGCCAAACCTCAGGAACCAACCGGCCAGACGGATCAGCCGGGCCAGGGGGAGCAGCCGCCGGAGGAAAGCCAGCCACCCGAGGAGACGCAGCCCCCGGAGGAAACGGAACCCCCGGAGGAGACGGATCCGGGTGTTACAGAGCCGGAGCCCTGAAAGCCCATGGTTTTTTGCATTTTCCCCTTTACAGATTCTGTTCCTCCGATTATAATAAGCGGAGTATGCTGATAGAATGTGAGAGATGAATATGATTGAATTCGAAGAATATAAACTGAAGCTGGCAGACCTGAAGCCCCGGCTGGAGGACCTGGCCGTGTCCCTGAACCTGGAGAAAGCACGCAATGATATGGAGCGGTTCCACGCCATGCAGGAGGCCCCCGGCTTCTGGGATGACCCCGAGAAATCCCAGAAGATTGTGGTTCAGGCCAAGCAGGTGGAGGCCAAGCTGGAAAAGTATGCCCGCATGACCAGCCAGTGGGAGGATCTGACCACCATCTGCGAAATGGCTCTGGAGGAGAATGACGACTCCATGCTGCCGGAGCTTCAGGAGGGCTTCCAGACACTGCTGGAGGAGATGGAGACCGCTCGTCTGGAGACCCTGCTCACCGGGGAATATGACGGCAACAACGCCCTGATGTCCTTCCACGCCGGTGCCGGCGGAACGGAGGCCCAGGATTGGTGCCAGATGCTCTACAGGATGTACACCCGCTGGGCAGAGGCCCACGGCTTCACCTACAAGATCATGGACTACCAGGAGGGTGAGGAAGCCGGCCTGAAGTCCGCCGATATTGTGGTGGAGGGTGCCAATGCCTATGGCTTCCTGAAGGGTGAAAACGGCGTTCACCGGTTGGTCCGGGTGTCTCCCTTTGATGCCAACGCCCGCCGCCAGACCTCTTTTTCCGCCGTTGAGGTGATCCCGGAGATCACCGATACCTCCAACGACGTGGAGATTCGCCCTGAGGACATTGAAATGCAGGTCTATCGCTCCTCCGGCGCGGGCGGCCAGCATATCAACAAGACCTCCTCCGCCGTCCGGCTGATTCACAAGCCCACGGGCATCGTGGTGGCCTGCCAGACCGAGCGAAGCCAGTTCCAGAACCGGGAGACCTGTATGCGGATGCTGCGCTCCAAGCTGGTGGAAATCAAGGAGCGGGAACACCTGGAGAAGATTTCGGATATCAAGGGCGTCCAGCAGAAGATCGAGTGGGGCAGCCAGATTCGCAACTATGTCTTTATGCCCTACACCCTGGTGAAGGATACCCGCACCGGCTGCGAGACCTCCAACGTCAACGGCGTCATGGACGGCGCCCTGGACCCCTTTATCAACGCCTATCTCAACTGCCTGGCCACCGGAAATTGGGTGACAAAATAAGGATATTTTGAAAAAATTCCTTGCTATCTTCAATATCCTGTGATATAATAAACCGGCTATTGAATTGGAATCCGTTCGGATCGTATCTCGGCACGCCGCTTGCCGGAAACGCGGCAGCCGCCTTTGGGGGCGGTGGGAGGTTTCATATGGAAATTGTCAAGACTGTTTTGGCTGTGCTTCTTTCCCTGGCCAGCGTTGCCCTGATTGTTGTGGTCATGCTCCAGTCCGGTAAGGAATCCGGCCTGTCCAGCGTTGTTGCCGGCAACAGCGGCAGAGACAGCTACCTGTCCAAGTCCAAGCACGGCTCCAAGGATAAGGTCATGGCTTCCGCTACCAAGTGGATCGCTCTGGCTTTCGCGGTCCTGGCTCTGGTTCTGAATGTGCTCAACGCCAGTGCCGCCTGATTGCCTGTTGTTCCGTATTTTGGATACCCCTTGCCGGACTTTGGCAAGGGGTATTTGTCTGTTTGGAGGAACGAATTATGGAGGACATTTTGCAGGACCTCAATGGGCCTCAGCGGGAGGCGGTTACATCCACGGAGGGCTTCATCCGGGTGATTGCCGGCGCGGGTTCCGGAAAAACCAGGGCGCTTTCCCGGCGCTTTGCCTATCTGGTCAATGAGGTGGGCATCCTGCCCGGGAACATTCTGTGCGTCACCTTTACCAACAAGTCCGCCAACGAAATGCGCCAGCGGATTCACAGCCTCACCGGCGACCGGGACACGGGCTATATCAACACCTTCCATGGCTTCTGCGTGTCCATTTTGCAGGAGGACAGCCATGTGGTGCAGTACCCCAAGAGCTTTCTGGTGCTGGACAACTCCGACATCGACGCCATGCTGAAAATCATCTACGAGGAGCGGGGCCTCACGTTGCGGGACATGACCTTCGGCGATGCCAGGGACATGATCGAAATCCGAAAGCTGAAAAAGGAGCCGGAGTATTACCTGGATATGATTACCATGCCCCTGGAGACCCTGCGGCAGAAGTATGACCAGGCTGTCCATGCTTCGGACATCATCTTTTACGGCTATCTGTATCAGGAGAAGAAATGCTTCGGCCTGGATTACAATGACCTCATCAAGTTCTCCCTCTACATCTTCCAGCAGGACCAGGCGGTGCGGCTCAAGTGGCAGCAGCGGCTGGAGTACATCATGATCGATGAGTTTCAGGACATCGACGACATCCAGTACAAGCTGATGGAGGTTCTGTGCGATTACCACAGGAATCTCTTTATCGTGGGGGACCCGGATCAGACCATCTACACCTGGCGGGGGGCCAATGTGCGCTTCCTTCTGGACTTTGATCAGGTATTCCCCCAAGTGAAAACCATCCTGATGATGGACAATTACCGTTCCACTCCCCAGATTCTGGCGGTGGCCAATTCCCTCATCGACAAAAATGAGCATCGCATTAAAAAGGATCTGATTCCCCATCTGCCGGAGGGGCAGGGGGTGGTGTGCTGCCACGGGGCCGATTCCGAAGATGAGAGTAACTGGATGGTGGAACGGATGCGGGAGCTGAACCGGCAGGGGGTCCCCTTTCGGGATATGACGGTGCTGTACCGGGCCCACTATGTGACCCGCACTTTGGAGGAGGTACTTCTGCGGGAGAAGATTCCCTATACCATCTACAGCGGCGTGCCCTTTTTCAATCGCATGGAGATCAAGGATGCCCTGTCCTATCTGCGGATGCTGGCCTACCAGGATGACCTTTCCTTCCTGCGGGTCGCCAACGTGCCCAAGCGGAATCTGGGCCAGCGGCGGATGAAGTTTTTGCAGGAGTACGCCGCCCGGGAAGGCTGCGGCCTGTATGAAGCCCTGTGCAGCAATCTGGAGGACCCGATTTTCAAGGGAACAAAAGCCTCCCAGTTTGTGTCCTTAATAGAGCGGTTCCGGTCGGACTATGAGGGAAGACCGGTTTCCGAGGTTCTGTCCGCCATTCTCAATGCCAGCGGCTATGAAACCATGCTGCGCACCGAGGGGAGCCAGGAGCGGCTGGACAATCTGGCGGAGCTGAAGCAGTCGGTGTACGCCTATGAGACCTCCTGCGGCGAGGAGGCCACCCTGGAGCACTACCTTGCCCATGTGGCCTTGTTCACCAATGGGGATGTCCAGGAGGAAGGGGACAAGGTGAAGCTGATGACCATCCATACCGCCAAGGGTCTGGAGTTTCCCTATGTGTTTCTGTGCGCCATGAACGAGGGCATTTTCCCGTCCAGGAAGACCAACACGCTTCCTGCCATGGAGGAGGAGCGGCGGCTGGCCTTTGTGGCGGTGACACGGGCGAAGAAGGGGTTGTACCTGTCTGAGGCGGAGGGACGAAACTTTGACGGCACCTGCCGGTACCCCTCCCGGTTTTTGCTGGATATCGACCCGGAGCTGCTGACCTTTACGGGGGAGTCCTGCCCCGAACGTATGGCAGAGGCCAGAGGCTATATCGCCAGCTCTCTCAGGACCATGGCTCAGAGCGCCGGAAACCGGTGTTTGCAGCCGGGCCAGCGGGTGAAGCACAGTATCTTCGGTACGGGCCGCATCCTGGAGGTGGACCGGAATCGAAGCGCCTACCTGGTTCAGTTCGACGAGATGCCCACACCCCGCAACATCTCCTTCCGGGCCAGATTGGAACCCTGCTGACGGGGGCATCCAACCCCATGCAAAAAAAATCCAAAAAAATGCGGAATAGGGCTTGCATTTTCTTCTATGTCTGCTATACTGTGCCGGACATGAGAAAGGGGTGAGCCTGATGACCGCAGTCCGGAGATGGGATGTTTTGGAATGTGGGGTTCAGTATTTCCTTTTTCACATGGGTTCGTGACGATCACCGCTTTTGTGGTGGTCGTCTTTTTTTGTACTGAGAGAGAAAGGAAGATACCATGAACAATCAAGAAGCCATCCGCGATGCCCGTAAGCTGGGTCTGCCCAAAATGCTGATTCTGGGCCTGCAGCACCTCTTTGCCATGTTTGGCGCCACGGTTCTGGTGCCTATTTTGGTCCAGAGCTACGGGTTGCCCCTGTCCATCCAGACAACGCTGCTGTTTGCGGGTCTGGGAACCCTGTTTTTCCACGTCTGCACCAAGCTGAAGGTGCCTGCCTTCCTGGGGTCTTCCTTCGCTTTCCTGGGAGGCTTCCAGACCGTCGCCAAACTGAACACGGGCATTTACGCCGGTATGACCGGGGCGGAAAAGCTGCCCTATGCCCTGGGCGGCATTGTGATTGCTGGCCTGCTGTACATCCTTCTGGCCGTTGTCATAAAGCTGGTGGGTGTACGCCGGGTTATGCGTTTTCTGCCTCCCGTGGTGACCGGCCCCATCATCATTCTGATTGGCCTGAACCTGGCCCCCTCTGCCGTGTCCAATGCCTCCTCCTGCTGGTGGCTGGCTCTGGTTGCCATGGCCATCATCATTGCGGCCAATATCTGGGGCAAGGGCATGATTAAAATCATCCCCATCCTGCTGGGTGTGGTTGGCTCCTATGTGGTGGCACTGATTGCCAATGCCTGCGGCGCAACCGTTGTGAACGCTGCCGGCGAGACGGTACCTCTCATCGACTTCAGTGCCGTGACTACCTCCAAGATTCTGGGCCTGCAGCCCTTTGTCCTGGCAAAGTTCGATCTGTCCGCCGTTCTGGTCATGGCCCCCATTGCGATTGCCTCCATGATGGAGCACATCGGCGATATGTCCGCCATCTCCGCCACCGTAGGTGAACCCTTCATTGAAAACCCCGGCCTGCACCGGACCCTCATTGGCGACGGCATTGCAACCTCTCTGGCCGGCCTTTTCGGCGGCCCCGCCAATACGACCTACGGAGAGAATACCGGCGTACTGGTGCTGTCCAAGGTCTATGACCCCAAGGTCATCCGCCTGGCTGCCATCTATGCGGTGGTTCTGTCCTTCAGTCCTGCCTTCGCCGCCCTGGTGAACTCCATCCCCTCTGCCATCATCGACGGTGTGTCCTTCATCCTCTACGGTATGATCTCCGCCATCGGCGTGCGTAATGTGGTGGAAAACCGGGTGGACTTCACCAACTCCCGGAACCTGATTATCGCTGCCGTCATCCTGGTCTGCGGCCTGGGCTTCTCCGGTGGCCTGACCTTCACCGTGGGCGGCGCCCATATCACCCTGACCGCCCTGGCCATCGCCGCCATTGCGGGTATCGTCCTCAATGCCATTCTGCCCGGTAAGGACTATGTGTTCGGCGCCGATGTCACCGACGGCCGTTCCGGCGACCTGGGACGCTATTGATTACCTTGCAAAGCCCCTGCGACCGTGCTATAATGAGAAAAAAGCAGGGGAGGCGTTGAAATGGATTCCAATTTGTGTGAGACCTGCTGGCACTTTGACTATGACGAGGAGTATGAGGAATACTTCTGCAACATGGACCTGGACGAGGACGAGGTCTATCGGATTTTTGCCACCCGTCAGACCCGCTGCCCCTATTACCGCCAGGGAGACGAGTATTTCCTGGCCCGGAGGCAGTGAGGCTGCGTTTAACGGAAAGGAGAGAAACCCATGAGCAAAAACTACAGAGCGGAGTTGGTCGGTGTATTCGGAGACCCGGTGGAGGATAATCCCACCGGTGTCATGGAGGAGGCGGCCTTTGCGGCCTGCGGACTCAACTACCGGTATCTGACCATGAAGGTGACGGAAGAGGACTTGGATGCTGCCATGAAATCCATCCGGGCGCTGCACATGAAGGGCATGAACCTGACCATGCCCCATAAGGTCCGGGCCATTCCATATCTGGATCAGTTGTCCCAGGCGGCCCAAATCATTGGGGCGGTGAATACCATCGTGGTCAGGGACGGAAAGCTCCTGGGTGAGAATACTGACGGCAAGGGCTTTGTCCAGGCACTGGGCAATGCCGGTGTCACGCCGGAGGGGAAACATGTGGTGATTCTGGGTGCCGGCGGCGCGGCCAAAGCCATTGCGGTGGAATGCGCCCTGGCGGGAGCCTCCACTGTGACGGTCTTCAACCGGACCCGAGAGAAAGCGGACCAGTTGGCCGCCGTCATCAACGAGCATACCTCCGCGAAGGCCTTCGGTGAGGCCTGGCAGACGGGACAGAAGATTCCCGAGGGAACCGACATCCTCATCAACGCCACCTCCATCGGCTTTGCCCCCCATGAGGACCGGAAGCCGGACATCGACTATGGGACGGTGACGGAGGATATGGTGGCCAGCGACGTGGTGTTCTGTCCCGCCCAGACCCGGTTCCTGGAGGCCTGCGCCGCCAGGGGAGCCGGAACCGTCAACGGCCTGGGTATGCTGGCCTGCCAGGGCGCGCTGAACTTCACCCTCTGGACCGGCGTGGAAGCCCCTCTGGAGCTTATGGAGCAGACCCTGCGCCGGGAGCTTGGGCTGTAAAAGAAGCATTTGTATGTCAAAACGGGGACTGCCTTGCGAGACAGTCCCCGTTTGAATTGACGGCACCGGCTATTCCGATTCCGGCATCGGAAGGTCAATGGGGCCGTGCTCTTTTTCGAACGCCGCGACCCTGCGCTTCATCATTTGCTCCAGCTCCTTATTCTTGGTCCGGCCCTCATATTCTGCCACATAACCGAATTTTTCCAGCAGCAGGCGGTCAACCCTGAGCGTAAAGCGGCATAGCTTGTCTTTCATTTTGCCATCTCCCCGACGAAGTATTGACAAAATTCTAGCGCAATATTATAATCAAAAGGTAAAATGACGCAAATATGACGCATATATGGAGGGCAAAATAATGCCGGATTATCAAAAGCTGTATTTCCTTCTTTATTAATGCCATAACCGATGCTCTGGCAGCACTGGATGAGGGACGGTATTTTGAGGCAAGAGTTGGACTCGGGCAGGCTCAGTGTGATGCGGAGGAAATCATGCTCAGTACCTGGGAAACCACGGGGTAATATGTCTTGAAAACTGCCGGGCAGGATTTCTCCTGCCCGGCAGCACCGCAAAATGGTTTATTGAAGAATCAATTGGTCGTCCCGGGCATCCACGGTGACGGTCTGGCCCGGCAGAACTTCACCGGCCAGCAGCTTCTTGGCCAGCAGGGTCTCCACCGTATGCTGCACATACCGGCGCAGAGGCCGCGCGCCGTACTGCGGATCGTAGGCGGCATCGATGATATAACCCTTGGCCTTATCCGTAAGGCGGCAGGTAATTTCCTGCTCCGCAAGCCGCTTGTTGAGTCTGGCGATTTGCAGGTCGATGATGGAGGTTACGTCCGCCTTGGTCAGAGGCTTGTAGAAGACGATCTCATCCAGCCGGTTCAGGAATTCGGGGCGGAAGGACCGACGCAGCAGCTCCAGCACCTGATTCCTGGCATCTTCGGAAATGGAGCCATCGGAGCCGATGCCGTCCAGAAGGAACTGGGAGCCCAGATTGGAGGTCAGGATGATGATGGTGTTTTTGAAATCCACCGTCCTGCCCTGAGAGTCGGTGATCCGCCCGTCGTCCAGCACCTGCAGCAGCACGTTGAACACATCGGGATGGGCTTTTTCTACCTCGTCAAAGAGGACCACGGAGTAGGGCTTGCGCCGGACCGCCTCGGTGAGCTGGCCGCCCTCCTCATAGCCCACATATCCGGGAGGCGCTCCGATCAGCCGGGACACGGCAATTTTCTCCATATACTCGGACATATCGATCCGCACCAGATTGTTTTCGTCGTCAAAGAGGGCTTCTGCCAGACTCTTGGCCAACTCCGTCTTGCCTACGCCGGTGGGACCCAGGAACAGGAACGAGCCGATGGGCCGGCTGGGGTCCTGAATGCCGGCGCGGCTTCTCTGAATGGCTTCCGTGACGGCCTGAACGGCCTCGTCCTGACCAACAACCCGGCGGTGGAGGGTCTCATCCAGCTTCAGCAGCTTCTCCCGTTCGCTCTCAACCAGCCTGGACACCGGGATGCCGGTCCACCGCTCCACGATTTTCGCGATTTCTTCCTCAGTCACCTTATCCCGGAGCATACTGTTCTCCCTGGCGTTCTGGGCGACCTGCTCCTCCTGCTCCAGTTGCTTTTTGGCCTCCGGCAGACGGCCGTATTTCAGCTCCGCCGCTTTTTCTAGGTCATAGCTCTGCTCGGCGGCTTCAATCTGTCGGTTCAGGTCCTCGATCTTTTCACGGAGCATCTGAATCCGCCCGATGGCGTTTTTCTCGTTTTCCCACTGGGCCTTCCGGGATTTAAACTGCTCCTGTTCTTCCGCCAACTCCTTTTGCAGCTCTTCCAACCGTGCCTTGGACCGGGGATCGTCCTCCTTTTTCAGCGCCGCTTCCTCAATCTCCATCTGAATGATTTTCCGGGAGACCATGTCCAGCTCCGTGGGCATGGAGTCCATTTCCGTGCGAATGAGCGCACAGCCCTCGTCAATCAGGTCGATGGCCTTGTCGGGCAGGAACCGGTCCGTGATATACCGGTGGGAGAGGGTGGCGGCGGCGATGATGGCGGGATCGGTGATTTTTACACCGTGGTAGACCTCGTAGCGTTCCTTCAGTCCACGGAGAATGGCAATGGTGTCCTCCACCGTAGGCTCGTTGACCATCACCGGCTGGAACCTACGCTCCAGAGCCGGATCCTTTTCAATATACTGCCGGTACTCGTCCAGGGTAGTGGCACCGATGCAGTGCAGCTCGCCCCGTGCCAGCATGGGCTTTAAGAGGTTGCCCGCATCCATGGAGCCTTCGGTTTTGCCGGCACCCACGATGGTGTGCAGCTCGTCAATAAACAGAATGATCTTGCCCTCGGATTTCTTTACCTCGGACAAAACGGCTTTCAACCGCTCCTCAAATTCGCCCCGGTACTTGGCACCCGCAATGAGCGCGCCCATATCCAGGGAGAAGATGGTCTTGTCCTGCAAATTCTTTGGCACATCCCCTCGGACGATTCTCTGTGCCAGACCCTCGGCAATGGCGGTTTTGCCCACGCCGGGCTCACCGATGAGGACGGGGTTATTCTTGGTCTTCCGGCTTAGGATCCGAATGACATTCCGAATTTCCTCGTCACGGCCGATGATCGGGTCCATTTTCTGCTCTCTGGCCAGGCGTACCAGGTCGGTGCCATATTTGGCCAGGGCCTCGTAGGTATCCTCGGGACTGTCGTTTGTGACCCTCTGGTTGCCCCGGACGGCCTGCAATGCCTGAAGGCAGTCCTCCTTGCGGATGTTGTAGGTTTCAAATAGCTGCTTGACGGGTCCCTCTGCCCATTCAATCAGGGCCAGCAGCAGATGCTCCACGGATACATAATCGTCCTTCATGGACTTCGCCACCGCTTCGGCGCCGTTGAATACGTTGTCGGTGCCCTGGGAGATATAGAATTTATCCGCCTCCCGGCTGCCGGATACCCGGGGCAGCTTTTGCAGCTCGGCGTTCACAGCCGCGTCCAGACTTTCCACGGTTTTGCCCATTTTTTTCAGAAGCTGGGGCACAAGACCGCCGTCCTGCCGCAGCAGAGCGGAAAGCAGATGAAGCTGCTCCATCTGCTGGTGATGGTTCTCTCTGGCGATGGTCTGGGCGCTTTGCACAGCCTCCAGAGACTTTCTCGTGTATCGATCAAAGTTCATAAGATTCTCTCCTTTCCAGGAATGGATGGGTTGGTTTAGCACTCTTGATTTGAGAGTGCTAATTTCGTTTGCCTTCACTATACACCCTTTTTGAAAAATGTCAAGGGGTTTGGAGCGGTCTCTTGCTTTCCTAAGAAAACTTCACATTTTCTTCATATTTCCCGGCTTACAATCTAAATATTTATGGGATATTATGATATCAATTGGTGCGATGTTTTTTTCATTCTTCCTCTCTTTTTGGAAAATACCCCACTTTCGGCCTGGTGAACCGAAAGCGGGGTATTTTTCACAGTATTCTTTCCAGCTTTTCTACGATTCGTCCCGCCTGGGACCCGTCAAAGCCGGAATAATTTACCACAAGGCAGTGGCTGTCCTCCCGGTGTGGGGTGAGGGCATAGTCGGACAGGCACCGGATTTTGATTCCTGCCGCTTCGCACAGCTCTTTCAGCTCCCGGTCGGAGCGGTTGGTGTTGACCTTCAGCAAAAAGTGCAGCCCGGCGTCACGCTCCAGAATCTCCACCCGGGAGGCAAAGGAGGCCCGCTCCAGGGCATGAATAACCCGGTCCCGCTGCTCTCTGTAATACTTTTTCATCCGCGCCAGATGCTTTTCAAAATAACCCCGGCTTAAGAACCGGGCAAGTGTGTACTGCTCAAAGCTGGGAACCGTGCAGGCATAGAAGCCCAACTGCTGCCGAAACCGGTCCATCAGCTCCGGCGGCAGCACCAGATAGCTGATGCGGATGGAGGGGGCAATGGATTTGGTGAAGGAATTCAGGTAGATCACCTTGCCTGCCCGGTCAATGGATTGCAGCGTGGGAATGGGGCGGCCTGCCAGACGGAATTCACTGTCGTAGTCGTCCTCAATCAGATACCGCCCGGGCTGCGCCTCTGCCCACGCCAACAGGGCTTGCCGTCTGCCAATCGGTGTGACAATGCCGGTGGGGAAATGGTGGGAAGGGGACAGGTGCAGCACATCCGCATGCCCCAGCGCCTCCGGCAGTACGCCGTCGGCATCCAGGGGAACCGGCTGGCAGGAGACCCCGGCGGCGGAATAAACCTGCTGAATTTTGCTGTAGCCCGGGTCCTCCACGGCGTAGCGCTTGTCCCGGCCCAGAAGCTGCACCAGAAGGTTATACAGGAAGTCCGTCCCCGCGCCTACCAGAATCTGGTCCGGTGACACCGCCATGGAGCGGAAGCCGTACAGATAGTCCGCTATGGCCTGCCGCAGGGTATCCGCGCCGCAGATGGGCATGGGCCCCAGCAGCTCCGCGCCGTAATCCAGAATTACTTCCCGCATGAGCTTTGACCATACGGAGAAGGGAAAGGCTTCTTCCCGGAGCTGGTTGGCGGTGAAGTCCGCGTCCCAGCAGGGGGCGGTGTTCTGCGGCAGCGGGCGGGGAGATTCCGTGGGCAGCGCTCTTGGGCCTGCCACGGCCTCCACAAAATATCCCACTTTTTCCTGGGAGCGGATGTATCCCTCTGCCGCAAGCTGGGCGTAGGCGGTTTCCACGGTTACTTTGCTGATTTTCAGGTGATCCGCCAGGGATCGTTTGGAGGGCAGCTTCTCACCGGGAGCAAGCTGCCCTTGTAAAATGTCCTCCCGGATGGCGCGGTACAGCCGTTCATACAGCGGTCCTGTGGTACGGTCTAAATCATATGTGAGCATAATGAAACCTCTGGCCCGCTTGACTATTTGGAAAAGCACCATATGCGGCGGGCCATATCCATTGTACAGGATTTTACCCTCCGCCGCAAGGGGGAAAACCGGCTAAACGGAAATCAGAAGGGGCTGAAGCTGCTTTTCTTCCAGTGCCAGCTCCAGCGCCTGGGGCAGTTTTTCGAAATCCGCCACCAGACTGGTGGGCTTTTTCTCCGGCGCGTCCTGCCCAAAGGGAACGAAGAAAATATGCTTGCGAGCCAGGAGTCTGCCAATGTTCTCCGCGGCTGCCCCCAGGCCGTCGTTGGTGGAGACCGCCAGGACAATGGGACGTCCGTTCCGCAGATGGCTTTTTGCCGCCATGGTCACGGGGCCGTCCGCGATGCCGTGGGCCAGCTTTGCCAGGGTGTTGCCGGTGCAGGGGGCTACCACCAGGGCGTCCAGCAGCTTTTTCGGCCCGATGGGCTCCACCTGGGCCACGGTATGCAGAGCTGCCGTTCCGCAGATTTCCTCCGCGCGCCTGATGTGCTGGACAGCGTCTCCGAAGCGGGTGTCCGTCTCCCAGCCGCTTTGGGAGAAAATGGGGATGACGGTTTTATATGCGGCGGCAACCTTTTCCAGGGATGCCATGGCCTTTTGATATGTGCAGAAGGACCCGCACAGGGCGAATCCGATTACCAGATCTTTCATTGGTCGCTCCTTTCGCTCAGTCCGGTCAGACGCAGGATGGTTTTTCCAATGATGGCCCCGGCAGTCTCCGGTGCGTAAATCCCGGGAAGACCACCGGCCCGGATGTACTGCCGCTCCTGTACGGGGACCATGCCACTGGCCAATTCAATCAGCAGACATGAGGGATCCGTTTTCAGCAGCGCTTGCCGGTCCAGAATGGGGGCCGGAACGGTGTTGAATACAACCCGGAATGGGGAAAGGCCTTGCCACTGCCCCATGGGAAGGGGCGCAAAACCCATGGCTCCAATCATTCCCAGATCCTTTGGTTTCCTGGCGGCCACCGTGACCCGTGCGCCCAGGGCTGCCAGCTTCCGGGACAGCAGCTGACCGATCCTGCCCCAGCCGCACACCAGACAGGCTGTGCCGGAAAGCGTCACAGGCAGACGCTCCGTGGCCAGGGCAACAGCGGCTTCTGCGGTGATTTCCGCGTTGGCGGCGGCCAGAGTCTCATCATTATAATAGTCTAAAAGTTTTGCCCCTGTGTCCTCCAGTGCCTTCCGGTGGGGCTCCAGCATCCCGCCAAGTAACGTCATGTCCGGCCCAAGCTCCGGCAGAACCTGGGCCAGGGGCGGACCTTCCCGGACAAGATCGCCGGAGAACGCGGGCAGGGGCAGCACCAGATGAGTGCATCGGGGCGAGGGCCAGTCCGCTGTTTGCAGCCCTGCCTGCTCGATAACGGCACTGGCTGCCTGCATCCGGCGGTCGCCTCCCAGGAATGTAAAGAGAATCTGATTTGTCATGACCCATACCTCCTGGGCCAATCTACGCGGGAATCCGGAAATCTGTGCGCCCTGGGTTGTAATTTTTGGAAAGCTAGAGTATAATATCAGCAAAGAAACAAAAGGAGGGCTGTCCCATGGAACCCCGGGGTTTTATTCAGGATTTATTGGATGTGAAGATACTGGTGCTGTATGTGACGGCGCGGATCGACGTTCCCGCAACGGTGCAGGAAATTTACGAGCTGTGCTTCCAGGACGACCGGCTGACCTATTTTGACGTGTGCGAAGCGATACCCAATCTGGTGCAGACCGGACATTTGAAGGAGTACCCCGAAAAGAAGGGGTGCAGCGAAAAGAAGTATGAGATTACGGACAAGGGCCGTGCCAACGGCGAGGCTACCGAGGATTCCATCGCCTATCCTGTACGGGAGCGGGCCAAGAAGGCGGCCCAGCGCTTCAACCGTGAGAGTAAGCGCAGGGGCCTGGTGCATACCGAGATTCTGCCTGCTGATGATGGCAACTATGTGGCCCGCCTCCTGCTGAACGACCCCAAGGGGCGCCTCATGACCCTGGAACTGACGGCCCCCAATCAGCCCCAGGCTGCCGCCATCTGCCGCTCCTTCCAAAAAAGCGGAGAGGTCATCTACGAGCTGCTTCTGTCCGACCTGCTGGAAGGCGAGAATTTTGAGGAATAATGTGGAGACACCCCTTGCCGCTATATGGGAATCGTGGTATAGTATTACCAGACCGGATGACCGGTGATACGAAAGGAGCGACACCATATGAAATTCCAGTTCAGTGAAAAGAAAGTCCACCTGCCCGAAAATGTCCATGCCTATGCTGAGAAGAAAGTGACAAAGCTGGGCCGCTATTTTGACGGTGATGTGGAGGCACTTGTCGCCTTTTCTGTAGAGAAGAACCGCAATAAGGTGGAGCTGACGGTTCATGCTGCCAACACCTGGTTCCGTGCCAGTGAGAGTACCAGCGATATGTTTGCCTCCATCGACGCTGCGGTCGGCACCATTGAGGGACAGATCCGTAAGAACAAGACCAGACTGGCAAGGCGGCTTCGCAAGGATGCTTTCACCCGTACCCCCAGCGCCGAGGAGGTTTCCTTTATCCCGGACGCACCCGAGGAAGAGTTTGACATCGTTCGGAAGAAGCAGTTCTCCCTCAAGCCCATGACCCAGGACGAAGCCATTCTACAGATGAATCTGCTGGAGCACAGTTTCTTCGCTTTCCGTGATGAGGACAATTCCGGCGCCTTCGCGGTGGTGTACCGCAGAAACGACGGCGGCTACGGCCTGATCGAGGATGCTGACTGATAGATGAATTCCATATCTGCCGGCGGCTTTGCCGCCGGCATTTTGAATTTCGGAGAAAAAATCGATTTTTTTAAAATAAGGCTTGACAATTCCTGTTCCATGCGATATAATGCGCAAGTCGTCACGAGCTGAGGCTTCAGAAAAAGACGGAAACAAAAAAGCCTAAGAAATCTGAAAAAACCTCTTGACAAACTCGAAACGATGTGCTAATATAGCGAGGCTGACCGCGAGGGCAGCTACCATGTACCTTGTAAATTGAATAACGTAAGATA
>JBJDYK010000021.1:0-16732 GCA_051867275.1 Faecousia sp. | reverse complement strand
CATGACCCTCCCCTACGGGTGCAGTGCTATAAATTTCCGTTTACCTTCTGTAGGGACGGCTGTCCTGATGAAGAACAGAAAAAGCCGCTGCCTTTCGGCAGCGGCATTTGGTCCCGCTTTGGTCGTGTGCACCCGGTTATAACCTGCACGAAAGGGCAGGTGGGTCGCCGCTCTTGCGTATTCACTGCTTCCAACGTCCACCGATCGTCAAAGCGCCGGCGGGAGGCCTGCAATCCTACGAAGAAGTCCTGCGTCCCTGAAAAAAGATGTGGGTCTAAACGGGCACATCACGCGCCAAGCAGGAAAACATACATATAATAGAGGAAGCTCACGCCTCCTCGTCCTCCTCATAGAGCTGCTCCATGATGAGGCTGTAGACCGTCTCCAGCTCCTGCTGGTCGGTAATGGCACTGAGAATGGGCTCGCCGTCCTCCTCGTCGGAACGGAGAATGCTGACCTCCAGCTCTCCCTCCTCCTCGTCGGCACCTGCGGGGATCACAGCCAGGTAGGTCTTACCCAGATACTCCAGCTCCGAGAGAATCTCCAGCTCGTATTCCACGCCGTCCTCGTCTGTAATGGTGATGAAATCAGAACCAAGCTCTTCCACTTCGGTTCCCTCCCTGCCGTGATTTTTCATGCCATAATATTAACCTGTTTTCCCCGGAAAATCAAGAGGAAATTTAGGGAGTTTCACGAACAGTAATCCTCCAGGGCTTTTGTCAGGGCCTGATCCCCCTCCAGGACCATGCCCCGGGCCAGTTCCCGGGCGTCCCGTTCGGGCAGCAGGGCCGCCGGGGTATCCGTCACCAGCCAGGGCTCCGGGTCCTCATACCGCCACACCGCCACATATCCCCGGTACACCCCCAGCAGATACCCGGCCAGCAGCAGTCCTGTAAGCCATCTTTTCACATCGCCTCACCTCTCGGAATCAGTTTCCCCGGGGAAGGGCGGTTTATGAATGGTATCTTCTGACTGTACCAGTCTATGCGCCATGGGCCTGTCCGGTTCCCCCTTGCCCCCGGACGGGATTTGGAGTATACTAATCTATATACAAAGGAGGGATGGGATATGCCTGCGCTGAAGGACGGAATTCAATACCTAAAGGGTGTCGGACCGGTGAAGGCCAAACTGTTCGGGACCCTGGGCATCCGGACCATCGGGGATCTTTTGTACCACTATCCCCGGAGCTACGAGGATCGGACGAAGCTGGTGCCCATCGGTAAGCTGGAGGTGGACCAGCCCGCCTGCTTCCGGGCCATGGTCATGACCAATCCCCGGACCAGCTTCATCCGCAAGGGCCTGGAGATCACCAAGGTCACGGTGGCCGACCACACAGCCCGGCTGAATCTCACCTTCTTCAACCAGCGTTACACCGCTGAACGGCTGCAATACGGAAAAGAGTACATATTCTACGGAGCCGTCACCGGGGACTTCATCGGCTACAATATGCAAAACCCCGCTTTTGAGGGGCTGGAGGAAGCACCTGCGCTGACCCGGCGGATTCTGCCGCTGTACCCTCTCACGGCGGGGCTGTCCAACAAGGCCGTGACTGCCGCTGTGGCCCAGGCTCTGGATTCCTGCGGCCCACCGCCGGAGCTGCTGCCCCGGGAGATTCGGGAGACTTATGACATTCTCCCGGCGGAGCTGGCCTACCGGGCCATCCATCAGCCTCAAAACCAGCGGGAGCTGGCGGAGGCCAAAAAGCGGCTGGTGTTTGAGGAGTTTTTCGTGTTTTCCGCCGCTTTGCAGTTGATGCGGGCCAGCCGCGCCTGCCGTCCGGTGGCCCCCTGGCGCAATACGGATTTGTCCGCTTTTTACAAGGCTCTGCCCTTCACCCTGACCAATGCCCAGCAGCGGGCCATCGGGGAGATTGTTGCGGACTTCCGCAGGGGCGTACCCATGAACCGGCTGCTCCAGGGCGACGTAGGCTCCGGCAAGACCATGGTAGCCGCTGCCGCCGCCTACTGCGCCGTAAAAAACGGGGTCCAGGCCGCTCTCATGGCCCCCACGGAGATCCTGGCCGAGCAGCACGCCCGTTCCCTAAGCGCCATTCTGGAGCCTCTGGGCGTCTCCTGCGTCCTGCTGACCGGCTCCATGCCCGCGGCCAAAAAGCGGGCCGCCCGCCAGGCCCTGGCCGACGGCTCCGCCGGGCTGGCCATCGGCACCCACGCCCTGCTGTCCAAAACCACGGAGTTCCGGTCCCTGGGCCTGGTGATTACCGATGAGCAGCACCGCTTCGGTGTGGCCCAGCGGGGGACCCTGGAGGAAAAGGGGAAGGATACCCATGTGCTGGTCATGTCCGCCACCCCCATTCCCCGGACGTTGGCCCTGATTCTGTACGGGGACCTGGAGGTCTCCGTTCTGGACGAGCTGCCCCCCGGTCGCCAGAAAGTCGACACCTTCCTGGTGGACGAAAGCTACCGGGGCCGCCTCAACAACTTTATCCGCCAGGAGGTTCGGGCGGGCCATCAGTGCTTCATCGTCTGCCCCGCCGTGGAGGAGGGGGAGACGGAATCCGGCAAGGCGGCTGAGGCTTGGGCGGAGACCCTGCGGCAGGTCACCTTTCCGGACCTGAAGGTGAGCCTGCTCCACGGCCGGATGAAGGGGGCCGAGAAGGAGGAGGTCATGGCCGCCTTTGCCCGGGGAGAGAGCCAGATTCTGGTGGCCACCACGGTGATCGAGGTGGGGGTGGACGTGCCCAACGCCACCCTCATGGTGGTGGAGGACGCGGACCGGTTCGGTCTCAGCCAGCTCCATCAGCTCCGGGGCCGGGTAGGCCGGGGCAGCGCCAAAAGCTGGTGCATCCTCCTGTCCAACAACCGCAATCCCGATACCCGAAATCGCCTGAAAGCCCTGTGCAAAACCGCCGACGGCTTCCTGATTGCCGAGGAGGATTTGCGGCTGCGGGGGCCCGGCGACTTCTTCGGCCACCGCCAGCACGGTCTGCCCACCTTCCGGGCCGCCAATTTATCCATGGACATGGACCTTTTGCAGCAGGCCCAGACTGCCGCCGCCCGGTGGATCGACGATCACGGCACCGAAAATACCCCGGAGGCCCAGGCTCTGCGCACCCGCATCGCCGCCCTGTTTGACGGCGGCGGCATGGTGCTGAACTGACCCGCCCGGTTCCGAAGGGGACACGGAAACAAAAAGAGAGAGGGGCATCCCCATGAAAATCAAAACAAAGGTCATGGATTACGACCGCGTGCTGGCTTTGCCCCGGCCCGGGCATCTGCCGCCCCTGCGGCCCGGCTTCCTGTTTCGGCTGCTGATTCGGGCGGCGTCCGTTCCGGAGCTGCGGGCCACCCGCTTCTCCTGGGAGGAGTACCGCATGGAGCGGGAGCGGGTCCGCCGGGAGCTGCTGGAGGGTACATACCGGCTGGAGGCGGAGGTGGACATCGGTATGATGGTGGATTACAAGGCCATCTACATGGTGGGGAAGGGACATCTGACCCACGACCGGGAGGGCTTCACTCTTACCGGCTGCGACGGCAGACTCCGCTACAGCCAGAAGCCCCTGTCCTCCTACGGCCTGTACGCCGACTACTTTTGGTACGAAATCGGGGACGTGATCTGCATCGGCGACCGGGACTGCCTGTACTACTGCTTCCCCCGGGGAGGCGATGTGGTGGCCAAGACCCGTCTGGCCGCCGAGGAGCTGTACAAGCTGCTGAAAGCCCGGACGCCCCTCCCAACCGCGTGAGGCATCTCCGGCGGTGGTGTTGGTCTGGTCATTTTTGCCTAGACGGGCACCGCACGTTGGCCGGATACGGGCGAATGTTTTTACTTCGTGGAAAATGATAAAAAATATAATTTTTTTACGGAAGGAGCAATTTCCAAAAAAATATGGAAAATAACGGGTGTAAGAGGTAAAAATAAAAATCTGATTCAAAAAAATTTGGATTATTTTGAAATTGTGCAAAATAACCGAACCACTCACGCATGGTGTCGAACTTGCTACATAAGCGGAGAAAATGGCGGGCGATTTTTATTGAAATGGACGATTTGCATTCATTTGGCCTCCAAAATATCGAAAAACAGTTGATTCCTGCCCTCCGTTGTGCTATAGTACGATACAGGTTATACGCAGGATGCTTTAACGATATAGTACAACTAGGTGTTTGCGGTATGCACAGCCCCCCTGTAACCTGCCCCATGTGCCATGTGCCAGTTGCCGAAGACTTAAAAAGCAGAAAATTGTAGGAAATGACAATCTTTCTCTTGCATTTTTCCCAAGTTCAGTGTATACTGTTCTTATGCCGGTAATACCCCGTGCTTCTCTTCACGGGTATTATATAATGTTGACCTTTGTGTCAGAAAATTTTAAGGAGGAAAAGAATATGAAAAAGCTGTTAGCCCTGCTGCTGGCTGTTGTCATGGTTCTGTCTCTGGCCGCCTGCGCCAAGAGCAACACCGAGAGCACCGGTAGCACCACCACCCCCAACGTCACCAACGGCAACAACGGTGACGAAGGCACCACCGCACCCCCCACCGGTACGCAGCCCGTTGAGGTCCGGGAGAACAAGATCGTCCTGGGTGACGCCACCGAGCTCACCGGCGACTTCACCGGCGGCCTCGTCACCAACGGCGCTTCCGACATGATGGTCAACAGACTGTGCAACGACTACGGCACCTTTGTGACCAATCAGGGCGGCGTCTACGTTGAGAACCCCACTGTCCTGAAGGAGTGGGCCCGTACCGATAACGAGGACGGCTCCGCCACCTACACCGTCACCATCAACGAGGGCCTGGTTTACAACAACGGCGATCCCATCACCGCCGCTGACTTCGCCTTTAAGACCATGGTGACCTGCACTCCTGCCGCTGCCGGGCTGGGCTTCACCTCTGCTGCTTACACCACTCTGGTTGGCGGCGAGGCTGCTTACGCTGGTGAGACCGCTGTTGTCTCCGGCATCCGTCTGCTGGACGAGTATACCTTCAGCGTGACTATCGTGCCCGACTACGCTCAGTACTACTACGCTGATACTTACGCCGCTGCCTCTCCCTGGAATGAAGAGTTCTGGCTGGGCGAGGGCTACGGCATCGCCGATGACGGCGAGGGCTGCTACATCACCAAGGACGGCGAGCAGGTCATTCTCCAGGCTGAGGATGTGGAAGCTAACTTTAAGGCTGCTATGTCCGCTGAGAACGGCTTTGTTTCCGCCGGCCCTTACCAGATCACCAAGTGGGATCCCGCTACCTCTCAGTGCACCCTGGACATCAACCCCAACTACGCTGGCAACTTTGAGGGCCAGAAGCCTTCCATCCAGACCATCGTTATCGTCCGCGCTGAGAAGTCCACCTGGGCTGACCAGCTGAAGACCGGTGGTATGGATATGTACGCTGCCATCGCCAGCGGCGAGGATGTCAACACCCTGCTGGATATGATCGATTCCGGTGCTGATCTTACCTATGTCGAGTACGATCGCGCCGGTTACGGCAAGATTCAGTTCCTGTGCGACGTTGGTCCTACTCAGTTCGTTGAAGTCCGCCACGCTGTCGCCATGCTGCTGAACCGTGATGAGTTTGTCAACACTTTCTGCCAGGGCTGGGGTTCCGTCGTAAACGCTCCTTACGCCACTGCTATGGAGATGTACCAGGATTCCAAGGACCTGTTTGCTGAAGAGCTGAACACCTACGCTTACGACGTGGACGCTGCCAACGCTGAGCTGGTTGCCGGCGGCTGGACTCTGGACGCCGAGGGCAATGAGTGGGCCGGTACCGGTCTGCGCTACAAGGATGTCACCGATCTGGATGTAAACAAGGACGGCTGCGTCGAAGTGGGCGGCAAGACCCTGATGCCTCTGCAGATTCAGTGGTACTCCACCGAGGGCAATGCTGTTTCCGACCTGCTGGCCATCATGCTGGCCAACTCCGATGCCGTGAAGAACTCCGGCATGGAGATTGTCCAGACCGTTGGTGACTGGGCCGGCCTGCTGGGTGCCATCTATCACGAAGATGCCGATGGCAACAAGGTTGATCCTGAGTACGGCATGCTGAACCTGGCTACCGGCTGGACTTCCTCCATCTATGACTACTCCTTCAACTGGACTGACGATCCTAAATTTGTGGCTATGGGCTACAACGGCAACTACCTGTTCGACATGGGCGAGGGTGGCCTGGACGACCTGTCCATGCGGATGGTCTACGACGTACAGCCTGGTGATTACGACGCCTACCTGGATCTGTGGCAGCAGTATATCATCCGTTGGAATGAGATGCTCCCCGAAATCCCCCTGTACTGCAACATTTACGTTACCGCCATCCCCACTTGGCTGGAAGGCTATGAGGAGAACTCTTTCTGGGATTTCTCTAACGCAATCCTGTACGCTTCCATCCCCAGCGCTCAGTAATTTAGTCGTCTCGCTGAATTGTTGAACCTGCACAACTGGATGGGGACGGGCTTCTGTCCGTCCCCATTTTCGTACCGCAGGTGATACGCAGCTGCAGCGTCAGCTGCGGTATGAAAATGGGACACTGCACCCATTCGATATATATCACTCCCTGCAATTGGCCGCCGGGAACTACAGTGTGCGGCGAGCCGATAAACAAAAAAACGGAAGGTGATTCATTTGACAAAATATGTCATCAAGCGCCTGGTGTACATCGTTGTAGTGTTCTTTATAACCTCCTTCCTGATGTACTGCCTGTTTAGCCTGATTCCCGCAGACCCTGCAAAGACTCAGCTGGAGCCTCTGAAAAAGTCCATGAAGCCCGATCAGTACCAAGCCCGATACGAGCAATTGCGAGAAGAAATGGGCCTTGATGATCCCATTCCCATTCGCTATGCCCGTTGGATTGGTTTGATGCCGGACAAGCAGACCGGTAAATGGGACGGTGTACTGGAAGGTAATTTCGGCTACTCCCTCCTTCGTCAGAAGGACTGTGTGGACGTTATTAAGGTTCCTATGGTGAACACAATTTTCTTCAATGTGTTCGCTACCATACTTACATTGGCCATAACCATTCCCGTTGGCATCTGGTGCGCCGTACATAAGGGCAGCAAAACAGATCAAGCTGTCCAGGCATTCACTATTTTGGGATACAGCCTCCCCCAGTACATCATCGCTCTGATTTTTATGTATGTGTTTGCGGTGCTTCTGCGGATCTTTCCTGTGTACGGCGCGGCCACGCCAGGTAGCACCTATACGGGTGTGCGGGAGTTCTTGGACAGGCTGTACTACATGGCACTGCCCATTATTGTCAGCACCTTTGCCGGCTTGGGTGGCATGAGCCGTTATGTCCGCGCCGCCATGATTGATTCACTTTCTATGGACTGCATCCGTACCGCCCGGGCTAAAGGCGTTAAGGAGCGCGCCGTTATTTACTCCCACGCCTGGCGCAACGCACTGCTGCCTATCATCACTTCCATCATCAGCTGGTTCCTGGGCGTGTTCTCCGGCTCCGTGATTCTTGAGAACGTGTTTGGCCTCAATGGCATGGGTGCTCTGTACGTCAAGGCCCTGAACGGTAACGACGCGGAACTGTGTCTGGCTATTCAGATGTTCTACACCGTTGTGGCGCTGGTAGGCAACCTGATTACCGATCTGGCCTATGGCTTCGTGGATCCTCGTGTCCGCGTGAACAAGTAAAGGAGGCTGAGACAATATGGCTAAGAAACAGACAAAGCACAGTACCTTTGGCAATGCCGTTCGCCGTATGTTCGGCCTCAAGGAGAAGAAGCAGCTGAGCTTCCAGGAGGAAGAGGCACTGCAAAGCCCCGGTCGTGTGGTGGTGCGCAATTTCTTCCATAAGCCCACCGCGGTCTTTGGCCTGGTTTTCTTCCTGCTTATCTTTGTGTTCGTAATGGTTGGCCCTTACTTTATGCCCATCGATCTGGGCCACTCCGATTCCAATCTCGCCAACATCGCGCCCGGTTACTCCATGATGGATGTTCCCGACCAGTTGATCGAAGAAGGAATAGCTGACATCGTTGCGGGCCAGATTTACGGCATTGGTCTGTCCGAGGCCGGTAAGATCTATACCTGGGGCTATACGGCCATCACCGACACCATTGATATGAGCAACGTTCCCGTGGAGCTCACTGATGGTGAGGTGGATGTGGTGTTCATGGCTGCCGGTAATGATCACGCCGTGGCAATGGACAAAGAGAACAATCTCTACTTCTGGGGTAACACCCGCCTGGGCCAGGACAGATACCAGAGCAACCCCGATTTGGCACGTCTGATCCGCAGCAACAGCCCCGATCTGAAGGTCAAACAGTTGGAGGCCGGTAATCAGTTCTCCGCCATTCTTGCTGAGGACGGCACGTTGTATCTGTGGGGCAACGCCTCCACTGCCGACCTTGACTGTCGTAACGCGGAGAAAGAGGTCGAGGGCATGGATCATGCACCCCGCCAGTACCAGGGCAACATCGAAAAGGTCTCCCTTACAGCCAACTCCTACATCTGCCTGTTAAAGGACGGTACTGTGGCCTACACCGGCTACAAGAAGGATTCACCTCTGAATAAGAACCTGCCCGGCAACCTCACCAACGGTTCGGTGAAGGTTGTGGACATCGCTACAACCTCCCAGGCTGCCGCAGCCGTGGATGAGAACGGCAACGTTTACGTCTGGGGCGTGGCCACCAAGGGTGAGAAGGATGTCCCCGAGATGTCCGCCAAGCCTGTGAAGATTTACGGTGGCCGGTATCACTTCACTGCTCTCCTGGAGGACGGTAGCGTTGTTTCCTGGGGCGACGACATGTATGGTCAGTCCTCCGTTCCCGGCTCCCTGGATGCAGACGTCGTGGATGTCTACTGCGGTGGCTATCAGAACTATGCTATCACAAAGTCCGGCGACATTGAGACCTGGGGCCTGAAGGGTTTCCTGTGCGGCACCGATGAGCAGGGCCGTGACGTTCTGGCCCGTATCGTCAATGGCGGTAAGACCACCATGACCGTCGGCGCCATCGCCGTTGTCATCTCCACCATTATCGGCCTTGTGCTGGGCGGTCTTGCCGGCTACTTTGGCGGCAAGGTGGATATGGTGCTCAGCCGTGTGGCTGAGGTTTTGGGTGGCTTGCCCTTCCTGCCCTTCGCCTTGATTCTATCGTCTATTATCCCCAAAGACGTGAGCATCACCACTAGAATCTACATCATTATGGTCGTGCTCGGCGTCCTTAGCTGGGTGAGTACCTTCCGGTTGGTGCGTGCCCAGATCTTCAGCCAGCGCGAGCAGGAGTATGTCACTGCCGCAAAGGCCCTGGGCGTTCGGGAAGGCACGATCCTGCGTAAGCACATTATGCCCAATGTTATGAGTGTGCTGCTGGTTTCCATTACCCTGAACTTCGCCACCTGCATGCTTACCGAGTCCTCCCTGTCCTACCTGGGCTTCGGTATTACTGCGCCCACACCCACCTGGGGCAATATGCTCAATACCTGTAACAACTCCGTCGTCATCCAGCAGTACTGGTGGCGCTGGGTGTTCCCCGCCGCGATTTTCGGCCTCTGCACCATTTGCATAAACCTTATGGGCGACGGCCTGCGGGATGCCATGGACCCCAAGAGCAACGGACGCTAAGGAGGAGAAGACAATGGCATTACTTGAAACAAAAGAACTTCACACATATTTTAAAACCCGCCGGGGTATCGTTAAGGCAGTTAACGGCGTGTCTTACTCCATCGAGGCCGGAAAGACCTTGGGTGTCGTCGGCGAATCCGGCTCCGGTAAGTCCGTCTCCGCCATGAGCATTCTCCGCCTTCTGGACGGCAATGGCTATATCGACTCCGGTGAGATCCTCTTTGACGGCATGGACCTGACCAAGATCCCTATGAGTGAAATGTATCGAATCCGCGGCAACGACATTTCTGTCATTTTCCAGGAGCCCATGACCGCACTGAACCCTGTATTCACAGTGGAGCGGCAGCTTTCTGAACCCTTCATCATCCACCGGCATATGTCCAAGAAGGAGGCTGCCAAGTCCGCCGTAAAAATGCTGGCTGACGTAAAGATCCCTAATCCTGAGGTGGTTGTAAAGCAGTATCCTCATCAGCTCTCGGGCGGCATGCGCCAGCGTGTCATGATTGCCATTGCCTTGGCCTGTGAGCCCAAGCTGTTGATTGCCGATGAGCCCACCACCGCTCTGGACGTGACCATTCAGGCCCAGATTCTGTACCTGATGAACACACTGAAACAGGAGCATGGCACCGCTATTATGTTCATTACCCATGATCTGGGTGTTATTAACCAGATGGCGGACGACGTGGCCGTTATGTACTGCGGCCAGGTGGTGGAGCACGTTCCGGCCAAGGTTCTGTTCTCCAAGAACCCCAAGTTCTCCCACCCCTACACTGAGGGTCTGATGGCCTCCGTCCCCAGACTGGACACCAAGGCCGACCGGCTGGACGCCATTCCCGGCGCCGTGCCCCATCCCCTGGATCTGCCCAAGGGCTGCAAGTTTGCACCCCGCTGCAAGTACTGCACCAAGCGCTGCATGGAAGAGGAGCCGGAGCTGGTGCATGTAGCAGACGGACAGGAAGTCCGCTGCTTCTATCCGGATAAGGAGGCGCGTCATGGAAAATAAAGAGAAGAAGGTATTGCTCCAGATCTCTAACCTGAAGCAGTATTTCCCAGTCGGCAAAAAGGGCCTGTATGTCAAGGCAAATGATGGTATCACGCTGAACATTTATGAGGGCGAGACCTTCGGCCTGGTCGGCGAGTCTGGCTGCGGCAAGTCCACCCTGGGACGTTCCATCCTCCAGCTCTACAAGCAGACCGATGGCCGTACCATGTACTTTGGCCGCTCCATCGATGAGATCGCGCCCAAGTACGCCTATAATACCTTCAAGAATATGAGAGCCCGGAAGGAAAAAATGCTGACGCTTCGGAAAAAGTATGAAGACTTCCAGGCCGAGTATGACAAGCTGCCCGAGAAGGAGCAGTATGCCAAGCATGCCGAGCTGACCCACATCAAAAAGGAAGCCGACGACGCCATGCTGGACCTGGCTACCCTGGTGGGCGGCCTCCTGGTGGCCAAGGACATGAAGCCTGTTGCCAACATCTACATGGAGGAGTATAAGATCTCCCTGGAGCTGAAGGAAGCTACCACCAAGCGGATGGATCTGCAGTTGGATGTGGATGACCTTGTGTTTGCCGTGGACAAGCTGAAGGAAGCCGGTAAGGATGCCTCCGGTAAGGCCAGTAAGCTCCAGAAGGCCCAGGCCAAGCTGAAGGCTTGCGACGATCAGATCACTGCCATCCAGAAGCGTATTGACGCTGTCTACGACCGCATTTCCAAAATGCGCAAGCAGCACGAGAATGACCCCGACTACGATTACTACGAGTCCTTCCATTCCAATGGAATCGACCTGGCCCGCCTGACCTACAATGAGATGCGCCGCCTGCGCAGCGACCTGCAGCTCATCTTCCAGGATCCTTACTCCTCCCTGAACTCCAGAATGACCGTTGGCCAGATCATCGGTGAGGGCATGATCGCCCACAAGTACTTCCGTAAGAACGACGATCGCATGAAGGACGAGATCGTCCGCGTCATGGATGAGTGTGGCCTGGCAGGTTACTTCCTGCACCGCTATCCCCACCAGTTCTCCGGCGGCCAGCGTCAGCGTATCGGCATTGCCCGTTCCCTGGCTCTGCGGCCCAAGTTCGTGGTCTGTGACGAGGCCGTATCCGCTCTGGACGTTTCCATTCAGGCACAGGTTATCAACCTGCTGCTGGAGCTGAAGGAAAAGCAGAATCTGACCTATATGTTCATCACCCATGACCTGTCCGTTGTCAAGTATATCTCCGACCGCATCGGCGTTATGTACCTGGGCAACATGGTGGAGCAGGCTCCCTCTGATGACATTTTCGCACATCCTCTGCACCCCTACACCGAGGCGCTGATGAACGCCATTCCCACCACCGACGAGGACAACTCCAAGGCCCCCGAGGTTCTGGAAGGCGATATCCCCAGCCCCGTCAATCCCCCCAAGGGCTGCAAGTTCCACACCCGCTGCAAGTATTGCACCGAGATTTGCACCCAGGTTGTGCCTGACATGAAGGAGGTCCGTCCGGATCACTTTGTTGCCTGCCATCACATCCTGGAGAAGAACGTGTAATAACGGCTATGCTGTTTCCCGGCAAGATTAACCGGGCCATGAAGTGGGCCCGTGAGCAGCGTATGCGTGAGGAGGGCCTGGACCCGGAGAAAGAGGAGCTGAAAGAGGAGCTGCGCAGGCTGAACGCCAAGCATGGCTCCGCTGAAAGCGACCTGCCCACTCCGGAGGAGCTGAAGAAGGAAAGTCAGGAAATCAAGGTATCAGGCCGCGAGATGGGTGAGCTCATTCTTACGGGCATGATTACCATCGTTCCTGTGTGCCTTCTGATCCTTTTGGCCATCGCGCTTGTGGCCTTCGCCCTCTTCGGCGGCTTTTCCTAAACCAAACGGCCTCTGCCGGATGGCAGAGGCCGTGGGGAAGCAATAGCATTTATTCCCGGAACGGCATGGCTTCGGCCATGCCGTTCCTTTTCAGCATGCTGGAATGAAAATTGTTTGTTTCTTTGTACCTCGCGCTCACCATGTCATTCTGTGCAGGGCGAGGGGCCCTGCTTCACATTTCTACCACAATGACAGACGTTCCATCACATCCGATCCGCTTCGAACAAATAATAATCTATGTCAATTTACGTTCTTGTGTCATGACAAAAGTCAATGATATCTAGAGTTGGGGATAGGCAAGGCTCCGTTTCATTTGGTTTAACATCACCTGTATACAAGTAGTTGTACCCCATAAGCCGATTCAAGATCTGTCCTGTACGTTTGCTTAAAATGATCGCACTGCCACCGGTAAGTTAGATCATGAAAATGTCGGTAGTGATCGTGGAGAAAGCCTTCGCGCTGAAATTAAAATCCAAAACCCTGTTCCATTTTCTGGACTTGATTATCCTTTTTTCGCCTATATTGCAATGGACCTCAAAATTAAAGTCGGGTTTATCTGCACGTCAACAAACCGGTGGTCTCAAACTGGCCTGGGACATCAACACTACCGTCGCCGGAAACAATCATGGTCAAACCCGCTGCACCCGATTATTCCGGTAAATATATGTAGCTTTTGCCAGATCAATCAACTCCGCGTCATCGTCTCTGCGGACCGTATTTTTCACGGGAATATGAAGATTCATCCTTATGGTATCCGGATTTTCCAGGTTCTCATATTTCTCCGGCTCATTTATGAAGTACTCCTGTATTGGCAAATAATACACGATGTTATGCTTCAAGTCACATAGGAACAGGAGAAATGCTTCCGGGCTATGTAAGGCGTAGTAAATTGTTTTTTTATCCAACGGGTAGGAGAAGTGCGTTCCATTTTTCAAAAGGTAGGTCTCCGGTGATTTTGTTCCTTTTACCTGCCCCTGGAGCGTATTATGCTGCCATTCATTGCCGTCAATGTATTCTATAGAACAGTCTCTTCCGCGATCGGCTCCGGTTTCCTGCCTGAACTCCCAATGCTCATAATTGAATGCAAAGTGGATCAGCGCGATTCCACCCGAGCCGGTTCTGCCAAGCTGGCTTTCCTTTGGAAAAACAGCAGTATCCATAATTTCACCCCGCAGAAATATATGATCCGACCATATTATACCGCAAAAAATGTAAAAGTACAGTCATTTTCCCCGCAATATGCATATTTGCTGGATTTTTGGAAGCTGCTGTGATATGATGCCAGCAGAATGGTCAGGCTCCGTTCCGCCCCTCCGGCGGGACAATGGAAAGATTTGCGAAAAAAGGTCAAGAAGACCACAACCAAACAGCGAAAAAACCGTCCTGATTATCAAAAGAAAGGAGGAGGCGGTGTGGTGGCGGGAATGCTGACAATCTACGCCCTGGGGCATTTTGCGGTGGACTTTCTGTGCGCTTGGGCTGTATTGGGACGGCTGGCCGGTTCCGCCCGGTGGCCGGAGCTGGCCTTGGTGTATAACTTCTGCGCCTTCGCCCTCCAGATGCCGGTGGGCATTGTGGCCGACCGGGTGGGACGCAACCGGAGCTTCAGCGGTTGGGGCGCCCTGCTGGCCCTGCTGGGGGCCGCCATTCGGGTGCCCTGGGCCACGGTGATCCTGTGCGGTCTGGGCAATGCCCTGTACCATGTGGGAGGTGGCCGGGAAACGCTGCTGGAATCCCGGGGCTACGGAACCCTGGGCATCTTTGTGGCGCCGGGAGCCCTGGGCATTTTCCTGGGGAGCCTCCTGCGAGGCAGCACCTGGCCAGGAATCCTGGGGGCGGGCTTGCTGCTGATCTGCGGGTTCCTCCTCTTTGGGAGCAGCCGGAGGGAGATTCCGTCGCCCCGGGAAATGGGTCGTCCATGCCGGAAGGCGGTCCTCCGGGTGGTCCTTCTGTTTCTGGTGGTTCTTCTCAGGAGCTTTGGCGGTATGACCATGGTCACGCCCTGGAAGACAGGGGCCTGGGTTCTGGCAGGGACGCTGCTGGGAGCCGCCGGGAAGGCACTGGGAGGCTTTGCCGCCGATGGACTTGGCGGGAGGGTCGGCGCGGGTCTGTCCCTTCTGGCGGCGGCGGTGCTGTTTTTGTTTCCCGCAAGCCCGGTGTGCGGTGTTCTGGGCGGGCTGCTGTTCCATATGTCCATGCCGGTGACACTGGGGGACTCGGCCCGGGCCCTTCCGGGCGGCGAGGGCTTCGCCTTTGGACTTCTGACCTTCGCCCTGTTCCTGGGCTTCCTTCCGGCCATGTGGGGGATCAGCCTGACGCCCTGGCAGGGGGCGCTGGTGGCGCTGCTGTCGGGCCTGATGCTGCTATTGGCGGCGGAAGGGAGGAAGCCATGCACTACCTGATCTCCCTGGCTCTGACCCTGGCGTTGGAGCTGCCCCTTGCCTGGCTGCTGCGGGTCCGGGGCCGGGATTTGGCTCTGGTGGCGGTGGCGAACCTTCTGACCAATCCGGCGGTGGTGTTGGTCCATGGCCTTCTGGCAGGGGAAAGCCTGCTGCTTCACACGGTCCTGCCGGAGCTGTGGGCCGTCACCACCGAGGCCATGGTATACAAACACCTGGGGGCGAATATAAAGAATCCCATGCGTTTTTCCATCCTGGCCAATCTCCTGTCCTATTCTCTTGGAGCCGTCCTGCAGCTATGCCAGTAAACCGAGATTTATCGCAACGCACCCGTAGGGCGGGGGCATGCCCCCGCCCTACGGGTGCGGTAAAATAAAATATGGAGGGAAATGCTATGAAAAAAGGATTTGCGCTGATTCTGACTCTTTGCATGATGCTGGCACTGGCATCGCCTGTCTATGCGGACGTAATCTGGGAGCCCTACGGGGACAGCTTCTATGAGGAACACCGGGGCGAATTCCGGTACTGCAATGACTACTACTATGCCAATTCGCCCACCGGCTCGGTCTACCAGTACGACCGGCCGGGAGGCGAAAAGGGCGAGGCCATCCCCAACGGAACGGCTGTCAATATCTGTTATATCTACACCGACAGCGATCAGCAGTGGGGCCTGACCGGGGAGGAAACCTATTTGGAGATGTCCAACATGCTGGACCGGTATGACAGGGAGTTCTTCGACGACCACCCGGAGATCACGGAGGAGCCTCCGGCGGGGGTGACCTGCGCGCTGCCACAGGGGACCGCCATTTATGCCTGGACCTACCCCGGCGGCGTTCCCAGTGAGACGGAAACCTTCTGGGATGAGGACACGGTTTCCGGCTGCACCAGATTCTACACCGACGAAGACGGCAATGTCTGGGGCTACATCGGCTATTGGTACGGACACCAGGACTACTGGGTCTGCCTGACGGACTGCCACAACCCGGATTTGGCCCAGCCGGAAATCTATCGGGGAACGGTCTATTTCGGCGAGAACGGGGAGCCCACCGTTCCGGAGGAAGAGGATACCTCCCTGAAGCCCCTCTACATCCTTCTGCCGGTGGCAGCGGTGGTGGTAGCAGTCGTTTTGCTGCTGCTGTGGCCTAAACGAAGGAACCCGTAAAGCCGGAAAAATAGTCGCAGACCGGGAGCCAGGGGTGCAGGGCTTCCGTCAGATACCGGGGCAGGTCCGGGGAGAACAGCTCCGGGCCGGGCTCCAGGGAACGACCTGCCTCCAGGCAGCCCTTCCAGGCGAAATAGGGGGCCAGGGCTGGATTGTCACAGGGCTTGGGCCGCTTGTAGGTTTCCGCGGTGAGGGTCAGGCCGGACTCTTTCTGGGCCGCCTGCACCAGCGCGGGGAAGAAATCGGGCCGGGCCAGCAGATCCTGCCGGAAGGCTTCCATCACCGATGCCCCAGGCTGCCAGAGTAAAAAGCCGCAGCTTCCTCCCTCGGGCCGTATTTCAAAGTAAAGGGCCGGATGGCGGCTCCACTCCGCAACCGGACGCCGAATGCAGAGCCACAAGCTCTCCTTGTAGGGCACCGGCGGGTGGAGCCGTGCGTCCCGATAGATGCGGGAGACCTTCAGCTCCAGGTCAGGCCGCTGCCGGAATCCTTCAAAGACAGATTGCCCCAGTGCCTTCATAGGCTCATAGAGATAGTTTACATAATCCTGCTTATGAGCCTCGAACCACGCTTTGTTGTTGTTCATACGAATGCCCCAGAGAAAATCCATGGTCTCCGGTCTGAATCCAGTAAACATCTGCACCGCTCCCAAACATAGTTTTTTTCTATTTTACCCCTGTTTTCCCCATTTTGCAAGGGCGCGGAGTCCAAATGCTCCACCGGCAGCAAAATCAGACCGATAAATTTCCGTTTACCGCGCCGCACCCGTAGGGGAGGGTCATGACCCTCCCG
>JBJDYK010000020.1:0-3198 GCA_051867275.1 Faecousia sp. | reverse complement strand
GGGCGATTTCGCCCTACCTTTTTTCGTTCGCCAATGATTATTTTACACTAAGAAAGTTTGATGTGTTTGAAAAAACCTCTTGACAAGTTAGCTTGAGGTAACTATAATATCCGTGGTTAGCAAGTACTAACCAAATAACATGCCGGGTGGTTAGTACCTGCTAACTACGACGGATGAGGAAAAGAAGGTTCTGTCATGATGCCGCTGATATTCGCCAATATGGGGGAAGAAAACATCATCAAACAGGTAGGTGGTAAGCCGGAGGTGAGGAAGCACCTGGAGAATCTGGGCTTCGTTGCCGGCAGTGCCGTGACCATTCTGAATGCCATTGGCGGCAACCTGATCGTCAGGGTGAAGGAGACCCGGGTGGCGGTCAGTAGGGAAATGGCGCAAAAAATCATGGTTTGAGGGAGGCTATGGCTGTGAAAACACTGAAAAACGCGAAGGTAGGGGAGACTGTCAAGGTGGTGAAGCTCCACGGCGAGGGTCCTGTGAAGCACAGAATTATGGATATGGGCCTGACCAAAGGGGTTACGGTATATATCCGCAAGGTAGCGCCACTGGGGGACCCCATTGAGGTGACGGTCCGGGGCTATGAACTGTCTATCCGTAAGGCCGACGGCGAAATGGTGGAGGTCGAGTAAGCGGGATGCGGGGGTGATGGCCCCCTGGATTTTTGAAACACAGTTAGCGTCGGCTAACACCGAATGGAGGAGTTTTTATGGACCTGAAAATCGCTCTTGCGGGCAACCCCAATTGCGGTAAGACAACCCTGTTTAATGCTCTGACCGGCTCCAATCAGTACGTCGGCAACTGGCCCGGCGTCACGGTGGAGAAGAAGGAGGGTAAGCTGAGAAAGCATGAGGGCGTGGTGATCACGGACCTGCCTGGCATCTACTCCCTGTCTCCCTACACGCTGGAGGAGGTGGTGGCACGAAATTATCTGATTCAAGAACGTCCGGACGCCATTTTGAACATTGTGGACGGCACCAATCTGGAGCGCAATCTGTATCTGTCCACCCAATTGATGGAGCTGGGCATTCCGGTTGTGGTGGCCATCAACATGATGGATGTGGTTCGGAAAAACGGCGACAGGATTAACGTGCCGGAGCTGAGCCGGGAGTTGGGCTGTAAGGTGCTGGAGATCTCCGCACTGAAGGGAGACGGTGTCCTGGCCGCCGCCGAGGCAGCCATTGAGGCCGCAAAGAAGGGAAAGCCTGTGCCGCTGCACACTTTCTCCGGCACGGTTGAGCACGCCATTGCCCACATTGAGGAGGCTGCCGTACATAACCTGCCGGAGGAGCAGCAGCGCTGGTACGCGGTGAAGCTCTTTGAACGGGACCGGAAGGTTTTGGAGCAGATGGAAATCAGTCAGGCCACCCTGGATCACATTGAGAAAGACATTGCTATGGTGGAGGAAGAATTGGATGACGACGCAGAGTCCATCATCACCAACGAGCGCTATGTCTACATCGGCCAGTTAATGAAGAACTGCTATCAGAAAAAGAGCGCCGGTAAAATGTCTGTTTCTGACAAAATCGACCGGATTGTCACCAATCGCGTTCTGGCCCTGCCGATTTTTGCCTGCGTCATGTTCCTGATCTATGCCATTGCCATGGGCGGCTGGAAAATTTCCATCGGCACCATGGCTACGGACTGGGCCAACGATGTGCTTTTTGGTCAGTGGGTACCCAACCTGTTTAACAGGATTTTGAACGGTCTCGGGGTCAGCGGCTGGCTGTACGGCCTGATTATGGACGGGATTGTGGCCGGCGTGGGCGCCGTGCTGGGCTTTGTACCTCAGATGCTGGTGCTGTTCCTGCTGCTGTCCATTCTGGAGGACTGCGGCTATATGGCCCGTGTGGCCTTTATTATGGACCGGGTTTTCCACCGGTTTGGCCTGTCCGGCAAGAGCTTCATTCCCATGCTGGTGGCTACCGGCTGCGGCGTCCCCGGCATCATGGCCTCCCGTACCATTGAGCAGGACCGGGATCGGAAGATGACCATCATTACCACCGGCTTCATCCCCTGCGGCGCCAAAATGCCCATCATCGGCCTGTTCGCCGGTGCGGTGTTCGGCAATTCTCCTCTGGTCGCAACCTCCGCTTTCTTCATCGGTGTGGCAGCGGTGGTGATTTCCGGCATTATTTTGAAGAAATTCAAGGCTTTCGCCGGGGAACCCGCGCCTTTTGTCATGGAGCTTCCGGCCTACCACGCGCCTGTTCCCGGCAACGTGCTGAGAGCCACCTGGGAGCGGGGCTGGTCCTTCATCAAGCGGGCCGGTACGGTGATTCTGCTGTCGTCCATTGTTCTGTGGTTCCTGCAGGGCTACGGGTTTGTGGACGGCGTGTTCCAGGCGGTGGAGGACAATAACCACTCGCTCCTTGCCTCCATTGGCAACGCCGTGGCGTGGCTTTTCTACCCCCTTGGCTGGATGGGCGATATGGCTTGGAAGGCCGCCGTGGCCACGGTCACCGGATTGATTGCAAAGGAGGAGGTGGTCATGACCTTCGGAACCCTTTACCAGTATGCCGGCGAGCTCAGCGAAAGCGGTGAGGAAATCTGGACCCTGATCGGCCAGGACTTCGGAGCCATTACCGCCTACAGCTTTATGATTTTCAACCTCCTGTGCGCCCCCTGCTTTGCGGCCATGGGTGCCATCAAACGGGAGATGAACAACGGAAAATGGACCGCCTTCGCAATCGGGTATATGTGCGCCTTTGCCTATGTGATTTCCATGATCGTCTACCAGATCGGTGGCCTGTTCACTGGGGAAGCCACCTTTGGTCTGCTTACCGTTGCAGCCATCGCGGCATTGGGTGCCCTGGTTTACCTGCTGTTCCGCAAGGGCTACGACCCCAAAAACGGGAAACCTCTGCGTGCCCGCTCTGTGGAGCAGGGCAGGGTATGATGAAGGAGGGGACCGGTATGACTGGAGACCTGATCGTATTGGCTGTTCTGGCGTTGGCAGTGACCCTTTCGATTTGCTCTCTGCGAAAGAATCGGAAAAAGGGCAGCGGCTGCCCCGGCAATTGCGGCTCCTGTGGTATGTGCTGCCACCATCAAAACACAAAGGAAGCCCCGTGATGAACGCCCCTGTCGCACAATCGGCAGGGGCATTTCCGGTGCGATGGCGCGGAATAATTTGGTTAATCTTCAAAGTAAACGCGACCTTGTCAGAGTAAACGCAATCAGTTG
>JBJDYK010000019.1:2491-3221 GCA_051867275.1 Faecousia sp. | reverse complement strand
CAAAGGCGTCCTCCAGCTCCACGTCCTTGGCGATGGTCACGCCGTCGTTGGTGATGAGGGGAGAGCCGAACTTCTTGCCCAGAACCACGTTGCGGCCCTTGGGGCCCAGGGTTACTTTTACGGTATCGGCCAGCTGGTCGATGCCCTTCTGCAAATTCTTGCGAGCTTCCTCGCCGTAAACAATCATCTTTGCCATAATGTGTTGCCTCCTTCGTTATTCCACGATAGCCAGAATGTCGGCCTGCTTGACGATGGTGTAATCCTGACCGTCCAGCTTGATTTCGGTGCCGGTGTACTTGGCCACGACCACCTTGTCGCCGGGCTTCACCACCATCTCGGTGTCCTTGTCCCCGGGGCCAACAGCCACGACTTCGGATACAACGGGCTTTTCCTTGTTGGCGGTGGAGAGGATGATACCGGAAGCGGTGGTTTCCTCCGCCTCGGTGGGCTTCAGCAGAACGCGGTCAGCCATAGGAGTGAGTTTCATAATTGATGACCTCCAAAAGAGTATTTAGAATCGCAGTGGGGTGAACCAACTGCTGCAATCTACGAAGGGTGTCGGTTTAGCACTCAAGCACACTGAGTGCTAACGTCTATATAATAGCGCATACCTTCGGAAAATGCAAGAGGGAAAACAATGAATTTTTCATGAAATTTCTGTGTCCCCCATGCCCCGTAGGGGAGGGTCACCGACCCTCCCGGCAGGGTAAACCGATTTGAACTGCGCACC
>JBJDYK010000019.1:0-2391 GCA_051867275.1 Faecousia sp. | reverse complement strand
GGTTCTGCTCTGTTCCGTCGGATTTCGGGAGGGTCATGACCCTCCCCTACGGAATGGTTACGGTTCTACCCTGTAGGGGAGGGTCACCGACCCTCCCGGCAGGGTAAACCGATTTGAACTGCGCACCCATGCGAATCCGTAATGCTTTTCGATTTATCGGTTCTGCTCTGTTCCGTCGGATTTCGGGAGGGTCATGACCCTCCCCTACGGAATTGTACGGTTTACCGGATAATGGCGGGGGTTTTCCACAGGGGCCTGGCGGCTTTGGGGTAGAAAAACCGCAGCTTCCGGGGGGCCACGGACAGCTCCACCTCTTTTGCCAGGCGCAGTTCCCCGTCCAGGTTCACCGGCTCCTCCTCCTGGCAGGTGATCTTCAGCCGGTCGGTGCGGTAATAGCGGATCAGGTGGGGGTACTCCCGGAACCGGCCCTCCTTATAGGGACCGATAACCTTCAGCACCGTGGCCCGGCTGCCCCCCTTCACCAAAAGCACATCCAGCATTCCGTCGGTGGGGTCCGCCTCGGGGATGGGATGGAACCCGCCGCCGTACCAGGCGCCGTTGCAGACGCAGATCATGGTCTGGTCGCCTTCGATGACCTCGCCGTTTATCTCCACCCGGTAGGGACGGTGGACCCCCTTGATGGTGTTCACCAGGGCCGAGAGCATATAGGCCGTGGGGCCCTTCACCAGGGGCAGCCGCTTGTATTTCGCTACCTCCGTGCCGATGCGGGCGTCGAAGCCCAGGGAGCAGATGTTCAGGGAATATTCGCCGTTGCAGGAAATCAGGTCCAGCTCCGTCTCCTCCGTCTGCTGCATATGGTTGAAAATGTTTCCAAAGACTTTGGGATCGCTGAACAGCTTGATAAAATCGTTGCCGGAGCCGCAGGCCACATGGGTCAGGGCCACGTTGGGATGGCCCACTACCCCGTTCACCGCCTCGTTGAGGGTTCCGTCGCCCCCGCAGGCGTAGATCCGCAGGTCCTCCCCCGTGGCCGCAAATTCTCCGGCCCAGCGGGTGATGTCCCCGGGCTTGGCGGACACCAGAATTTCGTAATCGACCCCCTGAAACTCACAGCAGGCCTCGGCCGCCATCCGGTTCATGTCCCCGGCACGACCCTTTCCGGCTGCGGGGTTGATGAGAAACAGATGCTTCATTTCTTCCGGCCTCCCAGATACATATAATATTCGCAGGGAATCATGCCGTTGTACAGCTTCCTGCGCTTGTCCGCCCGGCGGCCGAAATAATGCTCGAACTCCGGCTCGGAGGAAATGATGTATTTCTTCCAGCCGTCGGCGAATTTCAGGTGACGCCCGAAGGCCCCCATGAGGCTCTGGGCCTGACGCTGCTCCAGCATCCGCTGGCCGTAGGGGGGATTGGTGACGAGAATGCCCTCGGAGGCGGGGAGACTCATTTTGGTGGCGTCGCCGTCCCGGAATTCGATGAGCCTGCCCACCCCGGCCTTCCTGGCGTTGGACATGGCAAGGCTTACGCATTTAGGGTCGTTGTCGGAGCCGAGAATCCGGTAAGTGCCGTGATATTCCCGATCCGGGGCCTCCTGACGGAGACGCGGCATGATGGCAGGGTCCACGCAGGCGAAGTTTTCAAAGGCGAAGGGACGGTTTAAGCCCGGGGCCCGGTTCATGGCAATGAGGGCCGCCTCGATGGGAATGGTGCCGGAGCCGCAGAAGGGGTCCCAGAAAAAGTCCCGGCCCCGATAGCGGGTCAGTTGAATCATACCGGCGGCCAGAGTCTCCCGCAGGGGGGCGTCGTTGCCCACGGCCCGGTAGCCCCGCTTGTGAAGACCGGCGCCCGTGGTGTCCAGGAACAGCTCGAACCGGTCGTGCATCAGGGAGAACTGAAGCTGATACAAGGCCCCCGTCTCCGGCAACCAGCCCACGCCGTATTTCTCACCCAAACGCTTGGCGGCGGCCCGCTTGACGATGGCCTGACAGTCCGGCACGCTGCGAAGCTGACTGTTGAGGCTGTGACCCTTCACGGGGAATTTGCCGTCTTTCGGAATAAAATCCTCCAGAGGGGTTCGGGAAACAAGCTGGAACAGCTCCTCAAAGGTTTTGGCCTCCCCTTCGGCCAGCCGCAGCAGCACCCGCTCGCCGGTCCGGAGCCACAGGTTTGCCATGGCCATGGCCTCCCAGCCGCCGTCAAACAGCACCCGCCCGTTTTCCGCCCGGACGTTTTGCAAATCCAGCCGCCGCAGCTCCTCGGCAGCCAACCCCTCCAACCCGAATAAACAGGGAACAACAAAGGTAAATTCCATAATCTCTCTCCGTGAATCAAAATCGGCCATATTCCAAAGGGCCGTGTATAACCTAACTATTGTACCGTAAAACCGGTCAAAACACAAGAAAAAATCAAAAAAAGACAGGGGACGGT
>JBJDYK010000018.1:0-17032 GCA_051867275.1 Faecousia sp. | reverse complement strand
CTCCCCACACAAGGGGGGCTTCCTCCATGGGGTCATATCATTTGACAACGCAGAGCGGAATCTTTTTTCTTTATTCCATTGTAAAGTCGATGCGGATTTCGCCCACGCCGCCGTCCAGGTCAATGGAATTGGGGCCGGTGCCGTAGGTGGCCTTGTCCTCCATCTTCTCCCCGTCCAGGGTGGCGGAGCCCAAGCCCTTATCCAGCTTGATTCGGTAGTCCTCAGGACTGCCCTGCAGCACCAGTTTGGCGCTGCCCACGCCGAAGTCAATTTCACTGCTTCCTGTCAGTTTGGACTCCAGCACCAGTTCCCCCACGCCCAGATCCATATCCAGGTTGGAAAGGCTGCCGCCCAGAATGCTGAGCTTCCCGGCGCCACCCTCAATGTCCGCGGTTCCGGTAGCGGACAGATTCCGGATGGTGACCTCTCCGGCCCCCAGGTTCAGGTTCAGCTTTCCGGCGTTGAGACCATCGATCTCCACCGTACCGGCGCCAAATTCCAGATCCGCCTTGTCAAACACGAAGTCCTTCGGCACGGTTAGGACCAGCTTGCCCACCTGGCCCACACGGAGCCAATTGTGACTGCTCTCCCGGATGGTCAGGATCCCATTGTCCACCTTGCAGGTCACGTTCTCGCTGTTGGTCTCCGCCGCCAGGGTATCGCCCGGCAGAATTTCCACATTCAGCGCGCCAATGTCCAGCCTCAGCTCGTGGACCTCCCCCGTAAAGGCAAGATTCTGCATCTCCTCCGTCACATCGGAGGAGCCGGACAGGCCGGTAATCAGAGCCAGGCCCCCCAGAATGCCGCCGATGATGCTGACAACCAGGAAAATGGCAAAGGCAATGGCCAGGTACTTGATGATTCTCTGTACCGATGTCATTTCACATCCACACCTCCGAAAATGCAGCTTCCGTTGATATACACGGTGACTCCGCCCTCTGTCTTTTGCTTCTTGCGCTTATTGGAGACGCCGCCAAAAATGGAGTTGGAGGTAATCTTTACATTCACATCCTCCGGTACATAGATGTCAATGCCGCCAAAGACGCTGCAGGCATCGATCACCGCGTCCTCCGGAATCAAAGCCGTCCGCAGGTCACACTTGACGCCGCCGAAAATCGCGTTGAGCTCCGCGCCCCGGAAGGTCTCGCCGGTGAAGTCCAGATCCTGGCCGGAGAAGGTGGCGCAGTATTCCCGCATGGGAATCCCCTGCTCCTTCAGCTTCCGCACCGCTTCCCGGGATTTGCGGTTGAAGGTATCCTTGAAAATCAGCCGCAGCCCGATGGCCACAATCATCACCGGGAAAATCAGCTTCCAAACCAGATCCAGCCGAATCACATTCTGGCAGGCCAGCAGCAGAATCACACCGATGCCCAGACCGATGAGATTGCCTGTTTTGTCTTTTGCGGAAAACAGTCCGGCGGCACAGGGCACGATGAGGAACAGGGTCCACCAACCGTCAAAAAACACATCAATATTCGTCAGGCCCACGGCATTCAGCGCCAAAACCGCGCCTACCGCCACCAGAATCAGGCCCCAGATGACACTTTTCGCTTTCATTTCATTTCCTTCCTTTCTTTACTGCACTGTGCAATAACTTATTTTCTATCATACACGTTCCTTGCTCCCATGTCAATCAACTTTCCGTTGGTTTCATCACTTTTACCGGTTGTGTTTGGTTCCGGGGGGGCGCAGATTTGGTCGTTTTGGGAGGTTGACAAACAGGCCCCCAGCGGATATACTATTCAAAATGCGTTGAGAGGAGTGTGACCCCATGGATTGTGTTTTCAGCGGCAAGGTTTGGTCCTCCGGTCTCTTCGTGGCAGGCAACGTTTCTGTTTGTGGGGATCGTGTTTCCCCTTCCGCGGAGGCATCCGTTCCCCATGTGGACGGTGGCTCCTGTTTTCTTTTACCCGGTTTCGCGGATGTGCATGTACATCTGCGGGAGCCGGGTTTTTTGTATAAGGAAACCATCCGCACCGGAACGCAGGCCGCCGCTCACGGAGGCTACACCACAGTCTGCGCCATGCCTAATCTCTCCCCTGTACCCGACACCCTGGAGCATCTGAGACCCCAGTTGGAGGCCATCAACCGGGATGCCGCCGTTCGTGTCATTCCCTACGGCTCCATCACCCGGGAGGAAAAGGGGGAAGCCCTGGCGGATCTGGAGGCTCTGGCCCCCTATGTGGCCGGTTTTTCCGACGACGGCAGAGGCGTCCAGAGCCAGGCCATGATGGAGGAGGCCATGTTACGGGCAAAGGCCCTTGGCAAACTGATTGTAGCCCACTGCGAAGACAACAGTCTGCTGCGGGGCGGCTACATCCACGACGGCAGCTACGCCCGTTCCCACGGCCACCGGGGCATCTGCTCCGAGTCCGAGTGGAGGCCCATCCAGCGGGATCTGGAGCTGGTGAAGAAAACCGGCTGCGCCTACCACGTCTGCCACATTTCCACCAGGGAAAGCGTGGCGCTCATCCGGCAGGCCAAGGCCCAGGGGCTGGATGTAACCTGTGAAACCGGCCCCCACTATCTGCTGCTGGACGATACCATGCTCCAGGAGGACGGACGGTTTAAAATGAACCCGCCTCTGCGGAGTCCTGATGACCGGGAGGCTCTGCTGGAGGGCATTCAGGACGGCACCATCGATATGATCGCCACGGACCACGCCCCCCACAGCGCCGAGGAAAAGAGCCGGGGCCTGGAAAAGAGCCTCATGGGCGTGGTGGGACTGGAGACCGCTTTCCCCCTGCTGTATACCTGTTTGGTCAAGCCCGGTATCATCACCATGGCCCGGCTCATAGAGCTACTTCACGATGCTCCCTGCCGCCGCTTCGGTCTGGAGGGTGGTCTGAAAGCGGGTCAGCGGGCGGACTTCTCCCTGTGGGATCTGAACGAAGCATACACCATTGACCCCAAAGATTTCCTGTCTATGGGCAAAAGCTCCCCCTTCACCGGCTGGCAGGTCACAGGCCGCTGCCGGATGACAATCTCCGGCGGGCGCGTTGCCTGGTCTGACGGCAGCCTGAAGCTGCCAAAGGAGGTCCTATGAAACAAGGTATTTTTAAAATTGAATCCAACCGTCCCCTGACCGCGTCTGTCTATGAGATGGTGCTGTCCGGCAATACCGGGGCCATCACCCGTCCCGGGCAGTTCGTGAACATCCGGCTGGAGGGTCTGTACCTGCGGCGGCCCATCTCCGTATGCAGCTTTGAGGAAGGACGCCTGACCCTCGTTTATAAGGTGGTGGGCAAGGGTACCGCCAAGCTCAGCACCATGGGTCCCGGCGAAACACTGGATGTGCTGACCGGATTGGGCAACGGCTACGACTGCTTCAAGTCCGGAGACCGCCCCCTCCTCATCGGAGGCGGCGTCGGTGTGCCTCCCATGTATGGGCTGGCCGAAGCGCTGACCCGTCAGGGCAAGCAGGTGCAAGTGATTCTGGGCTTCAACACCAAAGAGGAGCTGTTCTACAAAGAACAATTTGAGGCTCTGGGGGCATCGGTCACCGTGACCACCGTGGACGGCTCCCTGGGCATCCGGGGCTTTGTCACCGACGCCATGAAGGACATGGACTACTCCTACTTTTACACCTGCGGCCCGGAGCCCATGCTGAAGGCCGTTTACAACGCCGGCCTTACCTCCGGCCAGTTCAGCTTCGAGGAGCGGATGGGCTGCGGCTTCGGTGCCTGCATGGGCTGCTCCTGCAAGACAAAATACGGCACCAAGCGCATCTGCAAGGATGGTCCGGTATTGGAAAAGGAGGAGATTCTATGGTAGACACCCGGGTTAATCTGTGCGGCATCACCCTGGACAATCCGGTGATCCCCGCCAGCGGCACCTTTGGCTACGGCTACGAGTTCGCCGAGCTGTATGACATCAACTGTCTGGGTACCTTCTCCTTCAAGGGAACCACCGCTGAACCCCGTTTTGGAAACCCAACCCCCAGAATCGCGGAATGCGCCGGCGGTATGCTCAACGCCGTAGGGCTGCAGAACCCCGGTGTGGAAAAGGTCATCTCCCAGGAGCTGCCCCGGCTGAAGACCTGCTTCCACAAGCCGGTCATGGCCAACGTCAGCGGCTTCAGTCTGGAGGAGTACACCACCGTCTGCCGGAAGCTGGACGGCTGCCCCCAGGTGGGCTGGCTGGAGGTAAACATCAGCTGCCCCAATGTTCACGGCGGCGGCATGAGCTTCGGCACCGATCCCCGGATGGCGGCCTCCGTCACCAAGGCCGTGAAGGCCGTCACCACCAAACCGGTGATCGTAAAGCTCTCCCCCAATGTGACGGATATAGTCTCTATCGCCAAGGCCTGTGAAGACGCGGGGGCCGACGGCCTCAGCCTCATCAACACGGTCATGGGGATGCGCATCCATCTGGCCCGGCGCAAACCCCTGCTGGCCAACGTGACCGGCGGTATGTCCGGCCCCGCCATCTTCCCCCTGGCACTGCGGATGGTCTGGCAGGTGAGCCAGGCGGTCAAGATCCCTGTGGTGGGCATGGGCGGCGTCAGCAGTGCCGAGGATGTGGTGGAAATGATGCTGGCCGGCGCCACTGCCGTAGAGGTAGGCGCAGCCAATCTGGTAAACCCCTTTGCCTGCCGGGACATCATCGCGGAGCTTCCGGCGGTCATGAAGCAATACAGAATCGAAACACTGGAATCTATCATAGGAGGAGCGCACTGATGGGTAAAGACGTCATTATCGCCTGCGATTTTGCCAGCAAACGGGAGGTTTTCGCATTTCTGGACAAGTTCCAGGAGGAAAAGCCCTTCGTAAAGATCGGCATGGAGCTGTACTACGCCGAGGGTCCCCAGATCGTCCGGCAGATCAAGGACCGGGGTCACAAGATTTTTCTGGACTTAAAGCTCCACGATATTCCCAACACCGTGAAAAAAGCCATGGCCGTGCTGTCCGGTCTGGATGTGGACATCTGCAATCTCCACGCTGCCGGTACCACCGCCATGATGCAGGCAGCCCTGGAGGGTCTGACCCGACCTGACGGCACGAGACCTCTGCTGATCGCCGTGACCCAGCTGACCTCCACCGATCAGGAGAGCATGGAGCGGGATCTGATGATTCACGCTCCCATCGATGAGGTGGTCATGCACTACGCCGAAACCGCCAAAAACGCCGGGCTGGACGGCATCGTCTGCTCTCCCCTGGAGGCAGGCAAGGTTCACGACCGCTGCGGCAAAGACTTCCTCACCGTCACCCCCGGCGTCCGCTTCGCCGACGGCGATGTGGGCGACCAGAAGCGGGTCATGACCCCCGCCGCCGCCAGGGAAATCGGCTCGGACTACATTGTGGTGGGCCGCCCCATTACGAAAGCACCGGACCCCGTGGAAGCTTACCGCCGCTGTGTCCGTGAATTTGTAGATTAACAGGAGGATTACCCGTGAAACTGAGCGAACAGATTGCAAAGGACCTGTTGTCCATCCAGGCCGTGTTCTTCCGCCCGGAGGAACCCTTCACCTGGGCCAGCGGCATCAAGAGCCCCGTCTACACCGACAACCGCCTGACCCTCACCGCTCCCCATGTCCGCACCCATGTGGAGAACGGCCTGGCCCAGCTGATCCGGGAGAACTATCCCGATGTGGAAGTCCTGATGGGCACCTCCACCGCCGGCATTGCCCATGCCGCCATCGTGGGCCACATCATGGACCTGCCCATGGGCTATGTCCGCAGTGGCGCCAAGGACCACGGCCGCCAGAACCAGATCGAGGGCAAGCTGCTGCCCGGCCAGAAGGTGGTTGTGGTGGAGGATCTGATCTCCACCGGCGGCTCCTGCATTGAAGTGGTGAACGTGCTGCGTGAAGCCGGGGCTGAGGTTCTGGGCATCGTGTCCATCTTCACCTATGGTATGCAGAAGGGTCTGGACCGGCTGGCTGACGCCCATGTAAAAAACGTGTCCCTGACCAATTTTGATGTGATCGCCCAGGTGGCAGCCGAGGAAGGCTACATCAAGCCCCAGGATGTGGCTCGCCTGATCGCCTTCCGCAACTGCCCCTCTGACGAAAGCTGGATTACTGGAGGTAACAAATGAGAAACTTAATCAGCATCACCGACCTGTCCAAGGCTGAGATTCAGGAGCTTGTCTCCACCGCCGAGGGCATCATCGCCAATCCCACCAAGTATGCCGAGGCCTGCCACGGCAAAAAGCTGGCCACCCTGTTCTTTGAGCCCTCTACCCGAACCCGCCTGAGCTTTGAGGCAGCCATGTATGAGCTGGGCGGCAACGTCATCGGCTTCGCTTCCGCAGCCAACAGCTCCACCGCCAAGGGCGAAAGCGTCTCCGACACGGTCCAGACCGTGGGCTGCTACGCCGACATCATCGCCATGCGTCATCCCAAGGAGGGCGCGCCCCTGGTGGCCACCCGGAAGGCCGGTGTCCCGGTCATCAACGCCGGTGACGGCGGTCACAACCATCCCACCCAGACCCTGGCGGACCTTCTGACCATCTGGCGGGAAAAGGGCCGCTTTGAGAACCTGACCGTGGGTCTGTGCGGCGACCTGAAGTTCGGCCGGACGGTTCACTCCCTGGTGGGCGCCATGGCCCGTTACCCCGGCGTGAAGTTCGTCTTCATCTCTCCGGAGGAACTGCGGGTGCCCCGGTACATCATCACCGACGTTCTGGAGCCCAACGGCATCCCCTACGAAGAGGTCTACAGCATGGAAGCGGCCATGCCGCAGCTTGACATTCTCTACATGACCCGGGTCCAGCGGGAACGCTTCTTCAATGAGGCGGACTACATCCGTTTGAAGGACACCTACATTCTCACCCCGGACAAGCTGCGCAACGCCAAGGCGGATCTGTGCATCATGCATCCCCTGCCCCGGGTCAACGAGATTTCCGTGGCCGTTGACGACGATCCCAGAGCCTGCTACTTCAAGCAGGTGCTGAACGGCAAGTATATGCGCATGGCGCTGATTCTGAAGCTTCTGGAGGTACAGGTATGATCATTGGACAGATTAAGGACGGCATCGTGCTGGACCACATCACCGCCGGCCGTGGCATGGAAATTTACAACATTTTGAAGCTGAGCCGCCTAAACTGCACGGTGGCCATGATCGAGAACGCCGAGAGCGAAAAGATGGGCAAGAAGGACATCATCAAGATCGGTCAGGTCATCGATCTGAACTTTGATGTTCTGGGCTACATCGACCCCGGCATCACCGTCAACATTATCAAAAACGGCGAACTGGTGAAGCGTCAGCATCTGACCCTGCCTGAGCGGGTGGTGGGCGTCATCAAGTGCAAGAACCCCCGGTGCATCACCTCCGTGGAGCAGGAGCTGGTTCATGAGTTCCGGCTGGTGGATCCTGCCCGCCAGGTTTACCGCTGCATCTACTGCGAAAGTGAAGCCCCCCACAATCATCTGGATTAAGTTCAACCCGGCGTCCGGCACACAGCCGGACGCCGGGTTTTAATAAAAACTTAAGGTACTCTGTGATGGATTTCTACATGGAACCGGTGTATAATGGCTCCATCTTCCCGCAAACGAGGATATGTCTATGGTTCCATACATCATCCGTTTTCTGCTGCTGTATCTGCTGGCCCTGCCGCCCTATTTGCTGCTACGGCGGCCCTGGCGTCATCCGGGACGCCGGGAGGCCGTTTTGGGCTGCTTCTGTCTGTACCTATGGGCCCTGCTGTGCCTGGCCCTGACGGGACATTGGCAGCCCCCCGCTCAGATGCTCCAGGAGGCCCTGCGGCGGCTCTCCAGCGGAGATTCCATCAATCTGGTCCCCTTCCACACCATCTCCAGCTTCTTCCGCTATTTGTCTTTTGATGACTTCCTGGTGAATATCTGCGGAAATGTGCTGATCTTTGTTCCATGGGGCTTTGGACTGGTGCTGCTGTGGAAGCCCTGCCGCAGCCCCTTCCGGCTGACAGTGCTTTGTCTGCTCCCCACTGTGACCATTGAGTTTTTACAGCTGTTCATCGGCCGCCATGTGGATGTGGACGACCTGATTTTAAATTTTACGGGAGGCCTTCTGGGCGCGCTGTGCTGGTTTGGACTCAGGCGGTGGTTCCCGGTTCTGGACAAGTTCTCGTCCAGGTAAAAGGACACGCCCGGGAGCAGCTGCCCCCGGGCGGCTATCATAATATGTAGCTGTGGGTCTTTTCTTACTTGACCACCCGGCGGCGGTTGTAGAACCGGGCCAGGCCGCCCTCGCTGGTCTCCTTGTACTGGTGGCGCAGGTTCAGGCCGGTCTCATACATGGCCTTGCAGACCATGTCAAAGCTGATGTTACGGGTGCCGCAGAGGAAATAGCTCAGGTTGCAGGCATTCATGGCACGCATGGCGGCCACCGCGTTTCTCTCGATACAGGGCACCTGCACGAGGCCGCAGATGGGATCACAGGTCAGGCCCAGGTGATGCTCCAGCGCGATTTCAGCGGCGTACTCCACCTGAAGCAGGCTCAGACCGTACAGCTCGGCAGCGGCGGCGGCAGCCATGGCGCAGGCCACGCCCACCTCGGCCTGGCAGCCGCATTCGGCGCCGGAGATGGAGGCGTTGCGCTTGGCAAGGTTGCCGATGATACCGGCAGTGCCCAGGGCATGGACCACCTGCTCCTCCGTAGCCCGGCCGGACTGGTGGATGTACAGCAGCACGGCCGGCAGGACACCGGCAGCGCCGCAGGTGGGGGCGGTGACGATGGTACCGTTGTCCGCGTTCTGCTCGGATACCGCGAAAGCGTAGGCGCAGATCAGGCGGCACTCCCGAACCTGGGCCACCTCGGTAGACAGCTCCTGCTCATACAGGTGCTTGGCCTTGCGCTCCATGTTCAGGCCGCCGGGAAGCACGCCTGTGGTATTGAGGCCGTCGGAGATGGATTTCTTCATGGTTCTCCAGACCTCCCACAGGAAGTCCCAGATTTCCTCCCCCTCATTCATCTCCACATATTCGCTGAGCTTATTCACATAGCTCCACTTGCAGAAATCCATGATTTCCGCGAAGGAGTTCTCCGGATAGACCTCCTCATTGGGATCCGAGGGCCGGCCGGGGATAATGAGGTCGCCGCCTCCCACGGACTCCACCCGCAGTGTGCCGGTTTGCTGATCCCCATTGTATGCGAAAAAGTCCATGGTGTTGGGATGGGTCACGCCCTCAGGCATTTCCTTTGAGAGAATGATCTCATTCTCCACGCCGGACAGAACCTCCCGCAGAACCCGGTCCGTACCGTGGCCCACGCCGGTCTTGCTGAGAGAACCGTACAGCACCACCTGGATTCGATCGGCCTCCGGATGCTCGGAAAGAAACAGCCTGGCTGCCCGCTCCGGTCCCATGGTATGGGAGCTGGAGGGCCCTTTTCCAATTTTATAAATGTCTCGGATAGACTTCATCGGTCAAACCTCCGTATTTAGCATATCATGTTGATTATAGCAAAAAGCTACAGAAAAAACAATGGATTTTCCAAAAAATCTTTAACGCCCCTACATAACAGGAGGATATGCGGTTCTCGATTCACAGCTCGCGGTTTTTTGAATCGCCTCCAGTGACAATTCCCCCGCCAGCCGGAACAGGGCATCGGACAGGACCGCCTCTACGGGACGCCCGGTGACCTCCGCAACCCGCTGGTACAGCCGGGCGGCGGTCTGGTCCAGGTTGATGGTGAATTCAAGCATAAAAAGGCCCCTTCCTGAAAAAAGTCGCACAGCATCCTATGCAGGGTATTGACAATTGTGATACAATAGAATAATTAAGAATGTTCGGGAGGCACGCTCCCTTGAGAGGATGAAGGATATGGCAAAAGAGAAAAAAGTAGAACAAATCACGGATATGGAAGTGGATTTCGCCCAATGGTACACCGATGTGTGCAAGAAGGCGCAGCTCATCGATTACTCCTCCATTAAGGGGCTGTTTGTTTACCGTCCCTATGGCTACGCCATCTGGGAGAACATCCAGCGCATTATGGACGCACAGTTCAAGAAGGCCGGTGTGGAGAATGTGTATATGCCCATGCTGATTCCGGAGAGCCTGCTGCAAAAGGAAAAGGACCATGTGGAGGGCTTCGCCCCCGAGTGCGCCTGGGTCACCTACGGCGGCAGCGAGAAGCTGGAGGAACGCTACTGCATCCGTCCCACCTCCGAGACATTGTTCTGTGAGCATTTCAAGAATGTGATTCAGTCTCACCGGGATCTGCCCATGAAGTATAACCAGTGGTGCAGCGTTCTGCGCTGGGAGAAGACCTCCCGCCCCTTCCTGCGTCATCGGGAGTTCCTGTGGCAGGAGGGCCACACCATGCACGCCACCGCCCAGGAGGCCCAGGCCTTCACCGAGCAGATTTTGAATCTGTACGCCGACTTCTGCGAGAACGTGCTGGCCATGCCCGTGACCCGGGGCCAGAAGACCGATAAGGAAAAGTTCAACGGCGCCGAGGCCACCTACACCATCGAGTGCATGATGCACGACCGGAAGGCCCTCCAGGCAGGCACCTCCCACTATTTCGGCGACGGCTTTGCAAAGGCCTTCGATATCAGCTTCACCGATCAGAGCAACCAAAGAGTCTCGCCCCACCAGACCTCCTGGGGCGTCTCTACCCGTCTCATCGGTGGCATCATCATGACCCATGGCGACAACAACGGTTTGGTGCTGCCTCCCCAGATCGCCCCCATTCAGGTGGTGGTCCTGCCCATCGCCCAGCACAAGCCCGGCGTTCTGGAGGCAGCCTCCGGTCTGGTGGAGCGTCTGACCGCTGCCGGCTTCCGGGTAAAGATGGATGATTCCGACAACTCCATGGGCTGGAAGTGTGCCGAGTATGAGATGAAGGGTGTGCCCCTGCGTGTGGAGTGCGGCCCCCGGGACCTGGAAAACGACCAGTGCGTTCTGGTTCGCCGGAATGACGGTGAAAAGGTGGTTGTAAAGCTGGAGGAGCTGGAAACTGCCGTAGCCGAGCAGCTAAAGGCCGTACATCAGGGTATGTACGACAAGGCCAAAAAGAATCTCACCGACCACATCTATGAGGCCCACTCCCTGGAGGAAGCAAAGGCACTTCAGGAGGCCAACGGCGGCTTTGTCAAGACCATGTGGTGCGGCGATGAGGCCTGCGAGCTGAAGATGAAGGAAGTGGCGGGTATGTCCTCCCGCTGTATGCCCTTCGAGCAGGAAAACCTGGACGATGTTTGCCCCATCTGCGGCAAGCCCGCCAAGAAGATGGTCTACTGGGGCGTTGCGTACTAAAAAATACACAAGCAGAATCGGCAGGGCGGGGGCCAGTCCCTCTGCCCTGCTGTATGTATTTCGTCTGATTCCGGGAGGGAAACCATATGCGAAAACGAATTAAGCTGAGAAACCGCCGTTTGCCGGATTATTCCAAGGGCGAGGAAATCATGAACATGGTCACCCACATTGTAGGCGGTGGCCTGAGCGTTGTGGCGCTGGTGCTGTGCGTCATTCGGGCTGTCCTGTGCGGCAGTTGGGTAGATGTGGTGGGCACCGTGGTTTATGGCGTGTGCCTCATTGGACTTTACACCATGTCCAGCGTATATCATGGCCTGCGGCCAGGAATGGGAAAGAAAGTTTTGCAGGTTTTGGACCATTGCACCATCTATTTCCTCATCGCCGGAAGCTACACCCCCGTGGCCCTCTCCGCCCTCCTCCCCCACTACCCCGGCCTGGGCCTGGGGCTTTTAATTTGGGAGTGGACTCTGACCGCTCTGGCTGTCACCTTCACGGCCATTGACCTAAAAAAATACAACGTGTTTTCCATGATCTGCTACATCGGCATGGGCTGGAGCATTCTCCCCTTCCTATCCCAAACCCGGACGGCCATGGGGACCGGCGGCTTCGCGCTCCTGCTGGCCGGAGGCATCGCTTACACACTGGGGGCGATTTTCTACGGCATCGGCTCCAAAAGGAAGTGGCTCCATTCGGTGTTTCACCTGTTCGTTCTGGCGGGAAGTATTCTGCATTTCTTCGCGATTTTCTTCTACGCACTTTGACGATTTCAAAAACGGCAAGATACAACCAGAGTTGTACCTTGCCGTTTTATTCATTCTTTGTTTACTCACCCTGTTTTGGCGTTCCGCCCTCCTGAGGACGCTTGGGGCGGCTGCCGCGTCTGTTACGGTAGTTGTTGCGGCGGTGCTGGCCATCCTTCGGCACCTTCTGCGAGTTTTCAGCCGGAGCATCGGGGACAGACTCAGGCTTTGGCTTATCCCCAACCTTTGCCAACTTCGCTGCCTCCTGCTGGGGCTTTTTAGGGCGGTTATTCCGCTTCCGGTGGGTGCCGGGCTTCGCTACCTCCGCAGTCGGCTCCGTCTCAGCAGCGGGAGCCTCCTGGCGAGGCTCAGGAGTCCGCTTCTTCCGGCGGCGTTCCTCCGCAGGGGCCCGCTCCGTCTCTTCCTGCGGTTCCTCCACAATGTCATCCGGCCTGTAGCGGAAACGGATGGGGTCTAAGTGCATGGGGGGTTCTTCCGCAGCGGTCTCCACAGGGCGAGGGCGCTTGCCCTGACCGGAGATGGGCGCCAGGTCCGCAGGAATGGGTGGATCGGTCTTCTTTGCCTTGCCGCTGCGCAGGACGCAGATTTCTCCGTTGGGGTAGGTGTTGATGGTATCCGGCTGGTCCTCCATCCGCACCCGGACGCACTGACGCAGCAGATTCACTTCCACAACGGTACCCCGTCCATCGGGCGTATCCACAAAGGACTCCGCCTTGGGGCTGGTCTTCAGCAGGTCTTCATAGGCGTCCTGCTCGTATTTCAGGCAGCACATAAGCCTGCCGCAGGTACCGGAAATTTTAGTAGGGTTCAGACTCAGGTTTTGGGTCTTGGCCATTTTGATGGAAACCGGCTGGAAGTCATCCAGAAATTGGGTGCAGCAGAAGGGCCGTCCGCAGATGCCCAGGCCACCTACCATTTTGGCTTTGTCCCTGACACCAATCTGCCGCAGCTCAATCCGGGTTCGGAAAATGCCAGCCAAATTCTTAACCAATTCCCGGAAGTCCACCCGGTCGTCTGAGGTAAAGAAGAAGAGAATCTTGCTGCCGTCAAAGGCGTACTCCGCCGAGACCAGTTGCATATCCAGCTTGTGTTCCTGAATTTTCTGCAGGCAGATATCATAGGCACGCTTTTCTTTGGCTCTGTTGGCAGCCAGGGTCTTTTCGTCTGCCTCCGTGGCAAGACGCAGCACCTTCCGCAGGGGCGGCACGATTTCCCGGAATGGGACCTGGTGGTTCCCCACGGCACAGATGCCATACTCCGGTCCACGGGTTGTCTCAATGATTACATGGTCACCGGTTTTCACTTCAATCCCGGCGGGGTCAAAGAAATAAACCTTGGCTCCGGTGCGGAACTGAATGTCCACAACATCCACCGGCGTATTGGGGGCCGGGGCCATGGGCCCGCCCACAATGTCAGACTGGGTGGAGGGTAACTTTTCTTTATTCATGGGTCAATTACTCCTTTTGCCCAAAGGCAGATAGATTGAAAAATAAGCTCAGCGCAGCTGCCAGACAAGGGCACCGCAAACAGCACCGGGAGAAACATTCCCCTCCAGCAGCAGGCCCGCCTGAGACAGAGCAGCCACCGAACGGGACAGTTCTCCTGAGGTGCGCCCCACTGCCAGAGCCCGGCTCAGGGAATCCAGGGGTGGCATGCCCGCCCTGCAGGTCAGAGCCGAGGACAGCAGCTCCCGCCACTGTGCGAAAATGGGAATCAACTGATCCCGTTTCAGCTTTTCCATAGGTGTCAGCAGCCGCAGCAGGGCCAGGTGGTCCTTTTTCCCGTAGGCATCGGCAAAGGCCGTTGTTTCCGGAAGCCAACCTCCGCCCGTGTCCAGCAGCTCCAGCGCCTGCCCCAGCCAGCCGCCGCTCCGTGCCGCAGCACCGGCGACTGCGTCGGGAGAAGCATCGGGTCTGGCCTTTCGGAGATTCTCCAGCAAAATATCTCTGGAAAGTGGCTGCAACTTCAATTCCGTGCATCGGGAGCGAACGGTCGGCAAAAGCTTGTCCGGGTTGTCCGTCAGAAGCAGGAACACGCCGTAAGCGGGAGGCTCCTCCAACACCTTCAGAAGCGCGTTCTGACCAGGCAGGCCCAGGTCCTGCGCCCGGGGGACAAAATAGATTTTCCGCTCAGCTTCGTTGGGCCGGATAAACAGATCCTCCCTGGCCTGTCGAATCACGGCCACGGGGACTGTCTTGTGCTCCGTGTCATCCACGGTGATAAGGTCCGGGTGGCTGCCTGTCAGAGCCTTGTGACATTGATTGCAGATTCCGCAGGGTCTTTTACTGGAACTCCGGCACAGCAGCGCCGCCGACAGAAGTCGGGCCAGCGTATGCTTTCCGGAACCTTTCGGCCCGGAGATCAGATAAAAATGAGCCGGTCGCTGCCGGTCCAGCGCGGCAGACAGATTGGATTTCAGTTGTTCGTTGCCATAGAAGCCGGGAAATTCCATGTCCGCCCTCCTGTGTAAAGACCGCAGCAACCGGGTCAAAGATTGTCTGATGTACATTATAGCACACTTTTTCCATATTTCCACGATAAAATTTTCAATCCCATAAGAAAAATCCGTTTTCCAACCAACGAGCTGTTGATTTACTGCCAAAAATGTGCTATTTTAGCAGGAGAAAACTGCATCACGCAAATGAACGGAGGAATCCCCATGAAAAAGCTGTATCGTTCCAACACCAATAAAATGTGCTGCGGCGTCTGCGGCGGCATCGCCGAATATCTGAATCTGGACCCCACCCTGGTGCGGCTGGTGTGGGTGCTGTTCTGCGCCATGGGTGGAAGCGGCATTCTTGCCTATTTCATTGCGGCCATCATCATCCCGGAACAGCCGAATCTGGACTGAGTCATGTCTGTGGTTACATATGAAGGCGTAGAAGCTGACAGCCGTGTAAAGGCCCTGTTTTCCGGATGGGATGAGACGCTGATCTGGTCCTGCTTGCAGGGCGTCATGGGTACGCTTTATGTCTCAAGCGACTACCACTCCGCCATGGCTCTGCTGGGGGACTTCTGTTTCTTCGCAGGAAAGCCGGACATGGAATTGGCCCGGCTGCCTGTGGCAGGAGGAGCACCGAAGTATATCATCGCCGCTCCGCAAAGTGAGGACTGGGCAACGCTATTGGAGGATGTTTGGGGAAGTCACGCCCGGCGGACCGAACGCTATGCCATCTCCAAAGAGCCAGGTATTTTTGATCGAAAACGCCTTGAAGCAGCGGTGGAAGCACTGCCCCCGGAATATGAGCTGCGCCTCATCGATCGGTCCCTATATGAGCAGTGTAAAACGCAGGATTGGAGCATAGATCTTGTATCGCAGTACCACTCCTACGAAAACTATGAAAGACTGGGGCTGGGCGTTGTGGCTCTGAAGGGAGAGGAACTGGTCTCCGGTGCCTCCTCCTACTCCAGCTACCGGGGCGGCATAGAAATCGAAATTGACACCAGGAAGGACCACCGACGCAGAGGACTGGCCTATGCCTGCGGCGCTGCCCTGATACTCGCCTGCCTGGATCGTGGCTTATATCCCAGTTGGGACGCCCAGAACCTGGCCTCTGTGGCTCTTGCCCAAAAGCTGGGGTATCACTTCAGCCACGCCTACCCCGTTTATGAAATCAATCCTTAATATGCAAAACACACCTAAAAACGCGGCCAGCCCTCATGGGTGCTTGCCGCGTTTTCTATGCTTATTTCAATCTGCAAATCAACCTGGCGCCATTATCTTTTAACCATTGTTCCCGCGCTTTATAATCTGGCAGTACCCGTTCCACCTGCTCCCAGAATCGGGGGGAGTGGTTCAATTCCAGCCGGTGGCACAGCTCATGAACCACGATATAATCCAGCACCTCCGGTGGCGTCAGCATAAGAAGGCAGTTAAAATTCAGATTTCCTTTGCTGCTGCAGCTCCCCCACCTGGAACGCTGGTTCCGGATGGTGATGCGGTTATAGTCCACACCTATCAGGGGCGCATAGTACGCAACCCGCTGTGGGACGATCTTAAGCGCGGCATCGGCCATGCTATGTATCTCCTCAGAGGTAAAGGGCGGCAGCACCGGCGTATCCTGGGGCGGCAGGTGATTCCGAATCCAATCCGCCTTGTTCATAACGAATTTCTGGATTACCTCGTGCTTCATTCCCAGCGGGCAGCGCACCGTCACCTGGCCATCCGGGGTAATCTGAATAGCAACGGACTTCCGGTTGCTCCGAATCAAACGATACGGTATGGACTCACAGCCCAAAAAACTCACTTCTTCCTTAATACATGCCATACATCGCAGCCGGTAAAGCCGCATTTTTTATATAGGCTTTCGGGTGATGTTGGATTATCCACTTGTCCGGATACGGTCACAAAGTTCACTCGCCCCGTCATGCGCCGCAGCAGTTCCAGCACAAGGTATTCGCCCAAACCACGCCTGCGATGATTTTCAGAAACCTGAATCCATTCCAAGATCCCCTCACCAATATCTGCATCCATCTCGCCGATTCCGGTAGCAACCAGTTTATGGGTTTCGGAATGTGAAACTGCGATCCAGAGTTCGGGTGCATATACACTTCTTCGGGTGTAGCATTGTAATTTGGCTTCACACACATCTGTAAAAGCATAGCACTCCCGGATGTGCGCAGCAAAGTCTCCTACGGAAGCATGGCATAAAACATACCCATTAGGAAGCATCGCAGGACGCACATCTCTGAGCCTATGCTTGAGGCGAAAATAGGGCTCATCCATATAGCCATTCAAATCAAACTCGCCCATCTGCTCCTCATGAACCACCAGCAGATTCTCAGGGAACCGCATCCTAACAGATTTCCAGTACGGAAGTGAGGACACCCTACAGGGATCTTTGAGATATTCCTCTTTACAAGTTGTAAGCATCAAGGTCAAAGCCCCCCTTCCGGAATTCTCTCTAGAGCATTTAAAAATCGGCAAGCCTCAAAAGAGACTTGCCGATCATGGCTCCCCCTGTCGGACTCGAACCAACGACACCCTGATTAACAGTCAGGTGCTCTACCGACTGAGCTAAGGAGGAATATACGTGTTGGCATTACCTATCTTCCCGGGCAGTCGCCCGCCAAGTATTGTCGGCGCGTG
>JBJDYK010000017.1:0-3281 GCA_051867275.1 Faecousia sp. | reverse complement strand
CATTTTTAACCCCTAAAATTCAAAATTGTCCTTGACATGGGGTACACTTCAAAGAGAAAGAACCAAATCGTGTATTCGGTTTTTGGCAATCGTTGCTAATCGTGTGTGTTGTGTGATAGAATACAACACAAGGAGCTGATACTATGGCAAGGCAGAAAATGACCTCTAAGAGAAAGATGACCCCTGCCCAAAAGTATGAAGCCTAACACTTTCTATAGGAGAGTAAAAGAATGGGCTGTAAAAAAATTCCCGTGAAAAGCAGGCTGTGCCGGAAGGTGCAGCCTGCAAAATAATTTAAGGCATGGCAGAATATTTTGTGTAAGCGATTTTCGACAAAACCAAGAATGTCACACTAACAATGTGCATGATTGGGGCTTATTCCCCTTGTCCACCTCTTTCCCGGGAGGTTGGGACGGTATGCGCGACGGGACGGCGTGAATGCCGTCCCAACCTCCCGGGAATCCTAAGGCAAGGGGGATCAGCCCATCTTCCGGTCGGCGAACATGATCTCCAGTTGCCGTGCTTCTAGAAGCGCGACAGGACAGTTTTTATTCCTGGCTATAATACTCGATCGTCACCGTATTTGCCCAATTCAGGCAAAATCATTATGTCGCGGTTGGCAGAAAAGTGCTTTTATCATTTAGATATATGAAGTTCTCAATGAGAATCGTTCTTTCTCTATCAAGTCATAAGTTAGGCGGTTCTCTTAGCAAAAAGATCCATAGTAATCGTATCTCTTGGTAAAATGATGCTTATTAGAACATTTTCTACTAAAAATACAATTACTACGGACAATACAGATTTTTTGCATCCACGCAAAACGGATTTGATTTACAGCATGTCACTTGCAAACCCTTACCCGTTTGGTGATCCCATGCAGGGAGGATCGTGTGATACTATCAAGTCGGGGTTCAGGCGATACCGAAAGTTCCTTTCGTTCGCGTCAAAGCATTTGGCACACCCAATAAATAAATCCATATATTACGCTGGCTCCCAGACCAAAGACCAGCACCGGGCCCGCGATGGTGAAGAGCTTGACGCAGGTACCGGTGACGATTCCCTCGCTTTTAAACTCGATGGCAGGGGCGGCGATGGAGTTGGCAAAGCCGGTTATGGGCACCAAAGTACCCGCACCCGCTACCTTGGCGATGTTGTCATACAGGCTGAAGCCTGTGAGCAAAATGGACAGCACCACCAGTGTCATGGAGGCCGCCGTGGGGCAATCCTTCTTCGCAAGGCCCAGAGCCTGGTAGCCGTTGATAAAGCATTGACCCAGGACGCAGATCAGTCCCCCGATCCAGAACGCGTTGAAGCAGTCCCGTAAAATGGGAGATTTGGGGCACTTTGATTGGACATAGGCAGAGTATTCCTGTTGATTCATATCCATAGCATCACTTCCTTTTCCGGTAGCGTTCCCAGGTAAAAGAATAATATGCAAGGCTGTCCCTTGCTTTTTTTTCTGTTCAATGGTATAGTTTTGTCAAATAAGTTGATTTTCAGGAGGATTTCCGTCATGACACCGAAGCAGAAAACCTATGAGCTGACCGCCCAAACCATCATCCGGAATCTGTCGAAACGGCAGATGGAGGGTTACTACTGCCCGGACCGGGCCTCCGCCGTGGAGAAGGCTCTGAGCCTGATGCCCCAGGGCTCCAGCGTCGCCTGGGGCGGTTCCATGACTCTGATGGAAACCGGGCTGATGGACGCCGTGAAAAACGGTTCCTACCAAGTGATTGACCGGGACCAAGCCAAAACACCCGCCCAGCGGAAGGAAATCTATAGTCGCGTCTGCGGCGCGGATTTCTTTCTCACCAGTACCAACGCCATCACCCTGGACGGCCAACTGGTGAACATAGACGGCCATGGCAGCCGGGTGGCATTTTTGTGTTTTGGGCCTGACAACGTGATCGTCCTGGCCGGTATGAACAAGGTAGTTCGGGATGTGGAAGCCGGCATCCAGCGGGTTAAAACCATGGCCGCGCCTCCCAACGCCGTGCGTCTGAACAAGACCACCCCCTGCACTGCCACCGGCGTCTGCGCCGACTGCCAGGCCCCGGACTGCATTTGCAGTCAGATTGTCATCACCCGCCGCTCCGCTGTGCCTCAGCGCATTAAGGTCATTCTGGTGGGCGAGGAGCTTGGATATTAAGAAGCAAAGGAGCAAATTCTATGAATGCACCGACCATGATTACCGGCATCTGCCCCAAATGCCGCAAAACCATTCAAATTCCCCAGGATCTGGAGCAATTCTCCTGCGTCTACTGCGGCACCCGTCTGGAACAGGGTCAGCTTCTTCCAGAAATTACCCCGCAGCCGGTGCAGGTTGACTCCGGTGCGGCCCAGGCAGCCTATGAGCGGTTGTCCCAGGGTCTGCTGCCCTGCGTCACCGACAATCTGGGCGTTTTCAAAAACCTGTCCAAAAGCGGATTTCCCGTTTATTTCGATGCCTTTGCGGAGCGGTACCATTCTCTGCTGGAACTGATTCCCGCCGCTTCCCAGGCAAGTCCCGATGCCCTTTCACGGATTGCCGATGGTCTGGCAGCCGGCATTGACTGCTGGAGTCAAACCAAAAGAAAGGCCCTGACCTCCAGGGATGCCATGCGGGACGACGCCAAATACACCCTTTGCCTGCTGCTGATCCCCACCATTCGAAAGCTGAATCTGGACAGAGGCGAGGAATTTTGCGTACTTCTGCGGGAAAAGTGGATGGAGCGTTTCCCCAAGAGTCCGTTCCAACTGACCACCTATGAGGATATTATGTCCGGCTTTAAAAGGAAGCTGTGCTTCATCACCACCGCCGTCTGCCGTCAGGCCGGCAAGCCCGACGACTGCCCGGAGCTTACCGCCTTCCGCTCCTTCCGGGACGGCTACCTTCTGGACCAGCCTGATGGTGCAGCCCTGATTTCCCGGTATTACGAAACGGCTCCCGCCATCGTTCTGGCAATCGATCTCATGGATGACCCCGACACGGTTTATCCCGCCATCTGGGACAGGCATCTTGCCCCCTGCTATGATGCCCTGAACCGTGGGGATTACAAAACCTGCAAGACTCGCTACATGGAAATGGTAAGGGAGCTGTCAGAAAAGTACCTGCGGTCCTGATGGGAAAAACGGCATCCAAGGATTGTAAGGATGCTTAAAGCAAATGTTCTTCTTGACACCCCCACCGGAAAACCGCTGGATTCCGGAATGAAAAAGGCCGCCTTTGTCAATCAGACAAAAGCGGTCTTTTCTGGAGCGGGTGACGAGGCTCGAACTCGCTACCTCCACCTTGGCAAGGT
>JBJDYK010000016.1:0-3346 GCA_051867275.1 Faecousia sp. | reverse complement strand
TACGGCATATATCCATGGTGCGGGTCGTCCGGGAGGCCGCCCCCTACAGTGATTCATAAAGATTTAGATGTTCCATGGTACTACAGGCGGTTATCGATACCCATCTGGTACCTGTTCAGTCGCATAAAGGATTTCTCAAAATGTAGGGGAGGGTCATGACCCTCCCGGCGGCAGGCACCTGCGATTTCCAACTATTTTGGGCGAATCCGCAGGGAGTTCGGTTCGAATTTGCCGAAACATGGTACAAATTGTTTTTGCATACTGCCGGGAGGGTCATGACCCTCCCCTACAGTGGGCGTTGCAAAGGGCGTTTTTTGCTGCCTCTCGAGAGTCTGGCTGCGACTGAACAGTTACCCCATTTGCAAAAAAAGGACCGGCGAAAGCCGGTCCTTTTGGGGATTATTCGATTTCTTCTAAGGGCAGTCTGGAAATGACGCCGGCGCAGCGGGGGCAGAGGCCCTCTTCGTTGGCGTTTTCGCTGTGCATCCAGCACCGGGGGCATTTGGTGCCACGGGCCTCGGTGACGCCCACCTTCAGGCCGGGGAAGTTGACACCCTGACCCACGGTGGCGTCCTGGGAAACCGTCTCCACGGCGCAGGAGGACACGATGCAGATTTCCGCCAGATCCAGGTGGCTTACGGCCTCCAGAACGGTTCCGGTACTCTCATCGGTTGCCTCCAATGCCACATGGGCCTCCAGAGCCTTGCCGATGCGCTTGGCGGCCCGGGCGGTTTCCAGCACGCCGTTGACGTCCTGCCGCAGCTTCAGGGTCAGGTCCCACTTGGCCATGGCTTCCTCCGGCAGGCAGTATTCCTCAAAGCCCACGGGCATCCGGTTGAACAGGATGTTGCGGCTGTCGTCCGTGTCCCGATGGGGCATGGCCTGCCAGATCTCGTCACAGGTGAAGGCCAGGATGGGGGCGAACAGCTTGGCCATGGCGTCCACAATCAGGAACAGGGCGGTCTGGGCACTGCGCCGCTTCAGGCCGTCTCTGTCCTCGCAGTACAGCCGGTCCTTGATGATGTCCAGATAGAAGCTGGACAGCTCCACCACGCAGAAGTCGTTGATGGCGTGGGACACCACATGGAACTCGTAGTCGTCGTAGGCCCGGAGGCAGGTCTTGACCAGCTTGTGGAGCTTGGTCAGCACCCACCGGTCCAGCTCCGGCAGCTCACCGGCAGGCACCAGATTGTTGGGGTCGAAGCCCTCCAGGTTGCCCAGACAGTACCGGGCGGTGTTGCGGAATTTCAGATAGTTCTGGCTGAGCTGCTTGAAAATCTCCTTGGAGCAGCGGACGTCTGCGTGGTAGTCGGAGGAACCGGCCCAGAGGCGCACGATGTCCGCGCCGTACTCCTTGATAAGCTGGTTGGGATCCATGCCGTTGCCCAGGGACTTGTGCATGGCCCGGCCCTCGCCGTCCACGGTCCAGCCGTGGGTCAGCACCTGGCGGAAGGGCGCGCCCATGTCCAACGCACCCACGGCGGTTAAGAGGCTGGACTGGAACCAGCCCCGGTACTGGTCGGCGCCCTCCAGGTACACGTCGGCGGGCCAGTTCTTCTCATCGTCATGGCGCAGGGAGGAATAGTGGGTGGAGCCGGAGTCGAACCAGCCGTCCAGGGTGTCGGTCTCCTTTTCGAAGTGCTTGCCGCCGCAGTGGGGGCAGGTCAGGCCCTGGGGAATCAGCTCCATGGCCTCCTTTTCAAACCAGATGTTGGAGCCATGCTCTCCAAAGAGCCTGGAGATATGCTCGATGGTCTCCTCCGTGCAGATGGGCTTGCCGCAGTCCTGGCAGTAGAACACAGGGATGGGCAGACCCCACCGGCGCTGCCGGGAGATGCACCAGTCGGCCCGCTCCCGAATCATGGTCTCCATCCGCTCCTTGCCCCAGGCAGGCAGCCACCGGACATCCCGGCAGGCTTGCACCGCCTGATCCTTGAAGGAATCCACGGAGCAGAACCACTGGGGCGTGGCCCGGAAGATGATGGGGTTCTTGCACCGCCAGCAGTGGGGGTAGGAGTGAATCATTTCCTCGGAGGCAAACAGGGCCCCGGATTCGGCCATATCCTTCAAAATGGCCTCATTGGATTCGGCGTAGTACATCCCGGCGTACTTGCCGGCGTCCCTGGTCTGGTAGCCCCGGTCGTCCACGGGGACGATCAGCTCCACATCGTATCTCCGGCAGGTCTGGTAGTCGTCCGCGCCGAAGCCGGGAGCCGTGTGGACGCAGCCGGTGCCGGAGTCCATGGTGACGTAGTCCGCCGTGACCATGAGGCTGGCCCGGTCCAGGAAGGGATGCTGGGCGGTCATATACTCGAAGAATTGTCCCTGGAAGGAGGCTACCTCGGTGTAGCTTTCCACGCCGCCCTCTGCCATGGTCTTCTCCGCCAAAGCCCGGGCTACGATATAACGCTCCTTGCCGGCGTCCAGCAGAACGTACTCCTCCACGGGGTTAAAGGCGATGGCCAGGTTGCCGGGGAGGGTCCAGGGGGTGGTGGTCCAGATGATGACGTAGGTGTTGTCGGTTCCACCGTAGGGGGCCAGCTTGCCCTGGTCGTCCTTTACGGCGAACTTCACATAGATGGAGGTACACTTGTCGTCGGCGTACTCGATTTCCGCCTCGGCCAGGGCGGTCTCATCCTTGGGGCACCAGTATACCGGCTTCAGGCCCTTGTAGATATAGCCCTTGCGGTACATGGCTCCGAAGACCTTCACTTCCTCGGCCTCGAAGGACTTGTCCATGGTCTTGTAGGGCCGGTCCCAGTCGGCCACGATGCCCAGCCGCTTAAAGCCGGCCATCTGCCGGTCGATGTATTCCTGGGCAAAGTTGGCACAGGCCTCCCGGAATTCGGGCACCGGCATGGTCTTGTGGTTCAGCTTGTTCTTCTTGATGATGGCGGACTCGATGGGCATACCGTGGTTGTCCCAGCCGGGGGTGTAAGGGGTGTAGTAGCCCTCCATGGCCTTGGAGCGGACGATGAAGTCCTTCAGGGTTTTGTTCAGGGCGTGGCCCATGTGGATGTCGCCGTTGGAGAAGGGAGGGCCGTCGTGCAGCACAAACCGGGGGCAGTCCCGATTCTTCTCCAGCAGGGTCTTGTACAGATCCAGCTCGTTCCACTTCTCCAGCATACCGGGCTCCCGGTTGGGCAGCCCCGCCTTCATGGGAAAAGCGGTCTTGGGGGTGATGATGGTGTTTTTGTATTCCATAGTGGATTTCCTCCAATCTAAAATAAACTAACTTTTTTACTGTAGGGGAGGGTCATGACCCTCCCGGCAGGAAGCACCGATTTGAATGGCGCACCTATGCGAATTCGTAGCGTCCTGCGTTTTATCGAATCTGCTCAGTTTC
>JBJDYK010000015.1:0-3415 GCA_051867275.1 Faecousia sp. | reverse complement strand
AAGCCGAAGTGACCAACGCGGACAAGCTGATGGAGCTGGAGTGGATCTGGAGTGCGGCCACGTTGGATTTGGAATCCGGAGTGTTGACCGACGACAGTGCTTACGTGGACAGCATTGCAATTTCTCAATATGACACGGGCACCGCGCCCTTTGACAGTGATGATCAACCAGGCAACGATTCCAGCAGCACCAACATGGTTGTCCGTACCTTTGACACTGTCACCTATAACATTAAGGTAAAATACCTGACCTATGAAAATGGGAAGGCTTTCACAGAGGCCCGGGTAAAGCTGGAATTTGTGCTTCCGGTGGATGCAAGTCAGGCGGAATTTGACCAGACGGCCATGGGCTGGATGGAAGAACCTGTTCTGACCACGGAGACCCGAATCATCAACGGTGTTGAAACGCAGTGTCAGGTTTTGACCTGCTATAAGCATCTGCTTCCTTCTGCTGATCACACCTCTGTGGTGCCCGGTGAATTTGGTGAGAATGTCACCGTCAATATAAAGATGATGAAAAACGGCGACACCATCGCGCCGATTTTCAGCGCCGCCATGGAGTACAACACCTGGGACGGAAACTGTGCGACCCACAACGCGGAGGAAAAGAAAACCATTGTTGCAGACGATATAACCATCTCTGCGGCCCCGAAGTACAATGTGCAGATCAAACCTGCTTTTGCGACGGAAGCAAGCCAGACCTATGATTTCAGCAGTACTTCTTCCCAATTATACAATGCCGGCAAGGCGCTGAATCTGGACGCCGGACAGCGGCCGGGACGAATCTACGTTATGGGCGTCACCCTGCAGCTCTACAACGACAATGCAAGCAAGCAAATGCGCGGCATCGAGCTTCCCCAGGGACCCATTACTTTTGATATCAAGCTAAGCTCCCAATTCCAGCCTGTTTACGGTACAGCGCAGTCCACCACCGCAGCCGGAACGGTCACGGATGTGACCAATGAATATACCCCGCTGGTCTGGAGCTATGGCCCACAAGCACACGGCAACAACCCTGACCGGTATACCGGCATGACAACCTATGATTTTGCTTTCGGGGATGCGGCTCCATGGAATCAGTCTGATGACCGTGACAGCGGCTGCTACAACGGCGGCACATGGACTGCGGTACAGAGCGGAAACACGGTCACGTTCACCGTTACGGATTACCAGTTTGACGGCGTATTCCCCTGCACAGACGCGGGAAATACCGGGGCCAGTGCTACCTACTATAACAAGGCAACCGGCATCCGCAACATCGGCTGCTTCTCCGCCATGGAGCTGTATATCGTGCAGCCATATACCAACACGAGCGGCACCCAGGTTCTGGATGATTTCTCTGCAAGCGGAAGCCACAGTCAGAATGTGGGAACCGGAACCTGCATTGACGGCAGCTTTATTATGACCGTGGAGGACGTCAACCTAAAGGCCACGTCCGTCAGCGGGCAGACTCTTGCGTCCGCGTCGGACAGCAATGCCAATCAGGGCGCAAAATATGACGATAAACGGGATTTCTCGGTGAACCTGAAACGCCCGGGCGGCTATGAGCAGCGCCTTATTTATAGCCATAAAGACTCGGTGGGCATAAATGATATTTTTGGACTTGGGTCAAATCAGGCAGGAAACTGCGCACGGGATGGAAACGACTGGGCCGTCATCGGTACGGATTTCAGGCTGAACTTCGGTGGTTATGCGCAGACGAATGGCGACGATGCCAATAAGATGTGCGCGGCAAAGTGGCTGCTGAAATTTGACCCGGAAGCCATCGAACTGGAATCAAGTACCGACGCCACCTGGGCGGCTAAAAATTGTTATCAATATCAATTCCTCTACGCGGTCAAACCGGATGGACAACGCTGGGTAAACGACGCTGAGTTAAAGAATACGTCCATGTTCCAGCTCCGCTATTATTCCAGCATCGATGAAGCGAAAAACCATGGTGAGATCGTGGGTATTCTGGTAGAGGCTGCGCCAAAGTCCACCATCGAGGCACTTCCGGCCACTATTGTAGAGACTCGCTTCTTTCAGAACGCAAAGGTCAAGGAGGATCTTTCTCTGGCAAACCGGCGGTTCATCATCACAGAAGAAAGCATGATATGGACGGTGAATCATTACACGGCGGCAGGGCAGAACATTCCTTCTCTGCTGGGTAACAATCCGTCCAGCCCGACAACCTTGCCTCAGTATACGTACTATATCAACAGCCCGTCTGTCTATCTTAACGGCGACGGCGTCTATGACAAGCATACGGGCGGATATACCGTGGGCGATACCCTGCTGGTTCTGAGCTACAAGGCATCTATCTTGAAAAAAGTGGAACAGAAGATGCCGGACGGTACAACGGACAAGGATACCTACAATCTGGACGCCGATCAGCGTGTGATCGATTTTGTCCTGGATCCCAGCGTGGACTATGGAGGACTGAAACCGGAGCAGAAGCAAACCACTACCGTTACCATTGTGGACAAGCTGCCGCAGTATCTGTATTACCGCAGCGGTTCTTCCTACTTCGGCGGCACCTATACCCAGACCTCCACCAACGGCGGTACCCAGGGAGAGGTTAAAGGCGGCGAACTGAAGGAACCGACGGTCGTGACCAACGCCGACGGTACCCAGACACTGACCTGGATTATCCCGGATGTGGTCGTCGGGGAGAAAATGCCGTTGATTCACTATTCCGTCAATGTGGGCACCAAGGGGGATGAAGAAAAGGATGTTCCTCTTGGTACGACCAACTTGACCAATACGGTGGAGATCTCCGCCACAGGGGATGACCGGATCCATTCCATTGCCTATGGAAACGTTGCAGAAGAAGGCGTAGTGCTGACCCGCGGAACCGCAAGCTCCTACGGCAAGTATTCCAAGAATACCGTGGTAGAACCGGACGGGGAGATCAACTATGTGATCTATTATGACAATAACTCCACCGTTCCCATTCCCAATATCGTTATGCTGGATACCATGCCCAGAAACGGATATTTCGGCAACAGCTTTACCGGAAGCTACACCGTGAAAAGCTGGAAGCTAAACGCGGGAAAATGCGCACCGTCCAGCTTTACGCTCTACTATACGCTGGACGAGAAATATGCAGGCAAGACGCTCCAGGAAATTCCCGAGGATGAGATCAGGACATGGACGAGTGTAGACATCAGTGCTGACGGAACGGTTACGGACATGAATGGAAAGATGCCGGTTGCCTGGGCACTGATCGGTACGCTGAACGCTCAGGAGGGTGTCTATGTTGATCTGACGATCAAACTGGAGCCGGGAGAATCCAGCGGAACAAACAACGTGTATCACAATATGTTCTCCCACGGCAACACCATTACAACGACAGAGGAGCACAGCGTTATCCGCACCCTGGAGGGCCTGACCTGGCTGGATGACAACGCAGACGGCATCCAAAATGAGGATAT
>JBJDYK010000014.1:0-58410 GCA_051867275.1 Faecousia sp. | reverse complement strand
CAGAGAAACCAACCGCATCGCCCTCGGCGCCATACAGCACAACCACAGTCTGATTACCTGTAATGGCAGCGGCCAAACCGTTGTCGCCCCAAACATACTGGGTGATGGTAGTTGTGCCATTCTTTGTCACAGCCTTTGCTGCCCGAAGACCATCGGCATTGTAGGTGTAGGCGTATGATTTTTGGCATTCCTGCGGATGCCGGTAAGCATACGCCCCTCTCCCCAGATCAATGTAGTGTTGGCTAAGCCGTTGCCTATCTGTATTGGGTTGCCCATTGCATCAGTTTCATAAGTAATTGGCATACTGCCTTTCGCGGTGTAACCGCTAAAAATACCATTTTCATAACGGTAAGTTTTTTCGACAACCATTGTTTCAGAACCGGATGCAGAAACGGTATGGGTTCGCGCTGTCAGGATATTACCCATTTCATCATAGGTATACCGGTAAGTTTTGCCGGTTTCACCATCGACGGCTTCCGTCAACTGACCTGCTTCAATATTATGACTTCATGAAATACTATCTTTAAGTGAACGAGCGATTTGCCTGAATTGGCGCAGATCTACCAAAGAATTCAAAATAATGATAAAAATTGCAAAAAAAGCACCCCATAAAAGTGAATAAACGAGACTGATCCAGCCATGATCATGATAAAACAACAGGTCGCTTGCAGAGACACCAATGAAAATTAAGACATTGCCAGGGTCTAATATCCTTCCGACGAAAAATCTGTCATAGGGTAGTGTGCGTGCAATCAGCCCACTTTTCATCAAAAGTTCGGAGCAAAGGTCACAAGAAATGTCTTGTAAATCAACCTTTTGCAATTCTTCCAGCGCGGAGACCTTTTGCATATCACTTTTGCGGGGACTCCGATTCAATAATTCCTGGTAAGTCTCAGTATTTCCAGAAAGAAGTTCATTGATTGTAGCTGGAGAGCAGCCCAGTTTCCGGAAGAGTACGACTTTAGAAATTTTGTTCCAAGTTACTTCACCTGATGAATAGTTTTTTACAAATCGTCCCAAGAAATATTGTAGATTCTTTTTGGTAATTCCAAGCTTTGTCACCATATATGCGTTCCTCTCAATGCCTAATTGAAAATATACCCATTACTTCTTCTGAATCCCCACCAAGGATCAACGTAATCCAGCGCTTTTGCGATCAGGTCTCCGATTGATGACCCGAATAGGATTAGGGCTATGGACAGGGGACGGAGACCTGTCTTACAAATTTCTCCCTAATTTTGCTCTTTCTGGCTGTAAGACAGGTCTCCGTCCCCTGTCCTATTGATTCAGATTCCGCGCTTTGTTCCGGGGTACATCTGGGGACAGTCCGAGCGACCGATCAGGAAGTCAACGGAGACCTGGAAGTAGTCCGCAATGCGTATCAATTCCTCAATTCCCGGTTCCCGCTCGCCGTTTTCATAGCGGCTGATGGTGTTTTGGGTTGTACTTAGATCCATGGCCAGCTTGATTTGCGTTATGTTCCTCGATTTCCGCAGCTCTTTCAGGCGCACTGCAATCACCCCTTGACATTATTATGCCAAATTGGTATAATAAAAATATCCCAATTTGGGATATTGTCAATTATTATCCTGGGGAATCCAATGCAAGGAAGTAATGCAATGCCCATAGTAGATCAAAATAATGCAGAACAGATGCAAGAATACCAGAAGTTCGTATCCTCTGTTCCTGATACACATTTTATCCAGGACCCCCGCTGGGCGAACGTCCACCGAAACCTGAAACCAGAGTACGTTGTTCTGCGGGAGAATGGAAAAATCGTGACTGCCGCTACGGTATATGTTCGGCCCATCGTGCTTGGGCTGTCCCTGCTCTATGTGAATCGTGGCCCGGTATCCCTGGAGCACAGCCTGGATACAGTCCAGCGTGTAATTGGGGAAATGCAGCCGCTGATCCGCAAATATCGGGCCTTTGCGATTCGCTTTGATCCAAACTGGGCATATAGTGATGAAATTACGCAGTCCTTCGTTGACGCAGGCTTTCGGGTTCGTGGCCGGGGATATACAAAGCGCGATCTGGTGATGTCCCGGCGATCCATGGCTCTCTACCTGAAGGGGAGGGATATGGATTCGCTGATGAAAATGTTCAAAGGCAGAACCCGCAGGGACATCAACAAATCTTTGCGGTCTGAGTTGACTGTTGAAGAAGGCTCTACGCCGGAATATCTGGATGTCCTGATGAATATTCTGGAGATTACCTGTCGGCGGGATAAAATATCTCATAAACCCCGGGCCTTTTTCGAACGGATTTTGGAGAACTTCTCTCATGACGAGGCCCGTGTGTACCTAATTCGGAAAAATAATCAGTGGCTGTCTGCTTCCGTCGCGGTGAATTATGCCGGACGTATGTACTATTATCACTCTGGCAGCGCCAACGAGATGCGAAATTTGTGTCCAAATGCCAGAATGCAGTACGAACTGATCCAGTGGGCGGTTGAGAGTGGCTGCCACACTTATGATGTGGATGGGATCATCACCGAAGATCCATCCGATGGTCTCTACTTGTTCAAGTCCGGCTATTGCAACGAGGACCCGACAGAGGAATACATAGGGGAGCTGGACTATCCAACCAACCGATTCCTGTACTGGTGTTTCATACAGGCATATTCCGCCATGCAAAAAATTCGCATGTGGTGGTTCCGCAGACGCCACGCCGGATGAAATTATCCCTGCACGATTGATTGTTTCGTGCAGGGATAGTTCTTTCGCTTTGCTTTTCTAAAGGACAGGGGACAGGAACCTGTCTTGCAAATTTCCTCCCTAATCTTTGCTCCTTCTGGCTATAAGACAGGTCTCCGTCCCCTGTCCTGTGGCGGTGCGGCAAATTTCCGTTTACCTTCTGTAGGGGCCGGATATATCCGGCACGGCAGTACACACCGATTGTACCGTGCATTTTTGCGAATCCGTAACATCCTGCGATTTGTCGGTTCTGCTCTGTCCCACAAGGTTTCGGGCCGGATATATCCGGCCCCTACAGAGAGTGCGCCTATAGACAGGGAACCGTCCCCTGTCTAAGAGAGGGGGCGGTTCCTGTCTGATGCGGTTAGCGGCGGAGGGCTTTGCGGAGGAGGGGGGCAATCAGGAGGGCCACGGCTCCGCCGATGAGGGCGGTGACAAGCTGGGGCCAGCTAAAGGTGGCGGGCAGGGCTTGCAGCATGGGCGGTTTCAGGGTTCCCGCAGCCAGAAGCCGGTCTGCCAGCAGGCCGCAGATCAGCTTGGCAACCAGCAGATACAGCACTCCCGCCTTGACCACCGCGGCGGCCAGCCAGGCACCCACCTGCCGCAGGAGATTCTTCCCGCTCTTATCCGCCAAAACGTACAGCAGGACAACATACACCGCGTTGCCCACCATAATGGCGGGAACGGTGAGGATCTGGGGCGCGATGCCCAGCAGGAACGCCAGCACCGGGGAGAACACCGCCACCGTCAGTCCGCAGGCCAGTCCGCCTACCAGAACGGCAATTGCCAGCACCGCGTTGACGCAGGAGCCAGTGACAAACTGCCCCAGGCCCTTTGTCACAGCCTGAAGGGTGACCAGCACCGCCAGCATAATGGCGGTTTCCGCAATCCATTTAACTTTCTTATTCATCTTGATTTCCTCCGTTACTCTTTACTGATGACGCCTGAATAGGCGGTTTTTACCTGCACCCCCGGCAGGGCGCCGATTTTTCCGGAAAGGGCCGCGATGGTGTCCTGGGGCGCGTCCAACGCCACGGCGATCAGGTGGATGCCCCGCTGACGGTAGGGCAGGCCCATCCTGCCGATGACGTATTCCCCATAATCATGGAGCAGACCGTTGAGCCGCTCGGACACCTCCCGGTTTTCCACAATGATGCTCATCACTGCCACCCGTGTTTCCATATGTATGCCTCCAATCAAAACATCGCCGCACCGGTTTTTCGGTGCGGCGATGGCAAAATACCCCTATGGGTCAACCATATTCGCACCTTTCACGCAGCAGATTCGCTTAATGTCAGGCTCCTTGGGAGTCTTATTCGTGGGGATTGTGCAGCAGCTCGTGGGCCTTGCCCTTGAAGTAGCCGTTGTAGAACACGTCCATCAGGGGGTTGGCGTCGGATTTCTTGATGGCCATGGTTCCGTCGGCATCATACAGGCCCTTGGTTCTGGCCTCCACCCGGGCTGTCCGGGTGCCGTCCGCAGGCTGGCCGCCGCCCATGACGCAGCCGCCGGGGCAGGCCATGACCTCGATGAAGTGGTATTCCTTCTCACCGGATTTCACGCTCTCCAGCACACGCCGTGCGTTGGCCAGTCCGGAGGCCACGCAGATGCGCACATCCAGTCCGTTATAGGGAACGGTAAATTCCTTGATGCCCTGGTCTCCCCGGACGCCGCATTCGGCGATGGCGTTCAGGGCGTTCCCGTCCAGCTTCGGAGTCAGGCGGCGAAGCACAGCCTCGGTGACGCCGCCGGTGGTGCCGAAAATCACACCGCCGCCGGAGCCCAGGCCGAAGGGCATATCGCAGGCCTCGCTGGGCAGATCCTCAAAGTTGATGCCGTGGGCGTCGATCATGCGGATCAGCTCCGTGGTGGTCAGCACCGTGTCGGTGTCCTGCTCCCCGTGGGTGTAGGAATCGGGACGCTTGGCCTCCATCTTTTTGGCGGTGCAGGGCATGATGGACACCACGAAGGTTTTCTTCCCCTGGGCGTTTGCCTCGTCCCGGTAGTAGTCCTTAAGCACGGCGGAGAACATTCCCTGGGGGGAGCGGCAGGTGGACACATTGGGCTTGAACTCCGGATACTCATTCTCCACGAACTTGACCCAGGCGGGGCAGCAGGAGGTCAGCAGCGGCAGGTTTTCGCCCTTGCCAACCCGCTCCAGGAACTCCGCGCTTTCCTCCATGATGGTAAGGTCGGCGGAGTAGGTGGTGTCAAAGACCTGGTCGAAGCCCATGCGGTGCAGGGCGGCCACGATCTTGCCCATGGAGCTTTCCCCCTTGGGCAGCCCGAAGGCATCGCCCACCGCCACCCGGACAGCGGGGGCGATCTGGGCAACCACCCGGGTTCCGGGATCGCCCAGAGCCTGCCACACATCCGTCATATTGTGGTGGATGGTCAGGGCACCGGTGGGACACACCGCCCGGCACTGTCCGCAGCTTACGCAGTTGGTCTGCGCCAGATCCCGGTTGAAGGCGGGAGATACCGTGGCATCGGTTCCCCGGTGGGTAAAGCCCAGCACGCCTACGCTCTGGATCTCGTTGCAGACCCGGACGCAGCAGCCGCACAGGACGCACTTGTTGGGATCCCGCACGATGGAGGGGGAGGAGAAGTCCACGGGCATGGTCTCCCGGTGGTTGGCAAAGCGGACGTTGTTGATGCCATGCTGGTAGGCCAGCTTTTGCAGGGTGCATTTGCCGTGCTTGTCGCAGGTGGTGCAATCCCGGCAGTGGGCCGCCAGCAGCAGCTCAATAATCAGCTTGCGGTGCTTGCGCAGCCGCTCGGTATGGGTGTAGATCACCATGCCGTCTCTCGGCTCCTCGGAGCAGGAGGCAAAGCAGCGGCCCCGGTCGTCCTCCACGGTACACAGCCGGCAGGCGCCGAACACGGACAGTTCCGGCTGGTAGCACAGGGTGGGGATCTCGATTCCGGCCTTGCGGATAATGGTCAGCAGATTTTTCTCGTTGGTAAATTCAACCTTTTTTCCGTTAATCGTAATGGTTCCCATGGTATCCCCTCCTTATGCTTCCACATAAATGGCATCGAAGGCGCAGTTGTCCTTGCAGGCGCCGCACTTGATGCACTTACTGGAATCGATGGTGTAGGGCTTCTTCACCACGCCGGAAATGGCGTTGGCCGGACAATTCCGTGCGCACTTGGAGCAGCCCTTGCAGAACGCGGGATTGATCACATAGCGGCGCAGGGCGGTACAGGTCTTGGCGCGGCACTTCTTGTCCACGATGTGCTCCATGTACTCGTCCCGGAAGGTGGACAGGGTGGACAGCACCGGCAGCGGCGCGGACTTGCCCAGGCCGCACAGGGCCATGGTCTGAACCATTTTGGCCAGCTCCTCCAGGGTGTCCAGATCCTCCGGCACGCCGTTGCCCGCTACGATCCGCTCCAGAATCTCCAGCATCCGCTTGGTGCCCTCCCGGCAGGGGGTACACTTGCCGCAGGACTCCCGCTGGGTGAAGCTCATGAAGAACCGGGCAACCTCCACCATACAGGTGTCCTTGCCCATGACCACCATGCCGCCGGAGCCTACGATGGCGTTGAATTTCTTTACGGAGTCAAAGTCCAGAGGCTCGTCCAGGTGCTTCTCCGTCAGGCAGCCGCCGGAGGGGCCGCCGATCTGAACGGCCTTGAATTCCGCGCCGTTTTTCAGTCCGCCGCCGATGTCGAAGATAATCTGCCGCAGGGTGGAGCCCATAGGAACCTCGATGAGGCCCGTATTCTCAATGGCGCCGGTGAGGGAGAAGGTCTTGCAGCCGGGGCTTCCGGCGGTGCCGATGGAGCGGAACCACTGGGCGCCCTGAAGGATGATCTTCGGCACGTTGGCATAGGTTTCCACATTGTTCAGCACCGTGGGCTTCTCCCAGAGGCCCTTCTCCACGGTTCTGGGGGGCTTGGTTCTGGGCATGCCCCGGTTTCCTTCGATGGAGGCGGTCAGGGCCGAGCCCTCGCCGCAGACGAAGGCACCCGCGCCCTTGTTGATGTGCATATGGAAGCTGAAATCGGAGCCCAGGATGTTGTCACCCAGCAGCCCCCGCTCCTCCAGCTGGGAAATGGCGTTCTTCAGTCGGGAGACGGACATGGGATACTCCGCCCGGACGTAGATGTAACCGTTGTCTGCCCGAACGGCATAGCCCGCGATCATCATGCCCTCAATGAGCTTGAAGGGGTCGCCCTCCATGACGGAGCCGTCCATAAACGCGCCGGGATCACCCTCGTCGCCGTTGCAGACCACATACCGCTCCTGCTCCTTCTGACGGGCCACCTGCTTCCATTTCTTTCCGGTGGGGAAGCCGCCGCCGCCACGGCCCCGGAGGCCGGAGGCGTCCACCTCTTCGATGACCTGATCCCGGGTCATCTCGAACATGGCCTTTCTCAAAGCGGAGAAGCCGCCGGCGGCCAGATATTCGTCCAGGGATTCGGCATCGAATTTGCCGCAGTTTTCCAGGACGATCCGGGTCTGCTTGGCGATGAAGGGGATCTCGTCGGGCTGGACATAGACCTGCTCGCCCTTTTTGTAGAGGAGCCGTTCCAGAACCTCGTCGCCCAGCACGGATTTTTCAAAAATCTCCCCGCAGTCCTGGGGCTGAACCTTGATGTACTGAATGACCCGGTCGCCCTTCTGGATCCGAACCAGGGGGCCCAGCTCGCAGAAGCCCTGGCAGCCGGTTTTCTTCACGCCCACAACCTTTTCGTCGTGGTTTCCGCCGCAGGGGGAGAACACCAGCTGAACCCCCGGCGTCTCCCGGACCAATTTCTCAAAAATCTCATGGATCACTTTGGAGCCGGTTGCAATACAGCCGGTGCCGGAGCAGACCAGAATCCGGCAATCATATCGTTTGATCTCCTGGCAGGCGTCTAAGCCGGCCTGCACCAAATCTTCAACCGTCTTAATCATCAGCCTTTACCTCTCAATTCTTCAATGAGTGATAATGCCTTCTCCGGTGTCATGGAGGGGTAGACCTGCTCATTGACCATCATGGTGGGTGCGAGCCCGCAGGCTCCCAGGCAGGATACCGTCTCCACCGTAAAGAGCATATCGTCGGTGGTGTGCTTCTTCTTGCTCAGTCCCAGTTCCTTCCACAGGGCCTCCAGCACGGGGGTGGAGTGGCGGACATGGCAGGCGGTGCCGTCGCAGACCTTGATGACGTACTTCCCCTTGGCTTCAAAGGAGAAGTTCTCGTAGAAGGTGGCGACGGAGTAAGCCTTGGCCTCGGTGATACCGATCTGCTTGGCGACGTAGCTCAGCAGCTCTCCGGGAAGGTACCGGAACTCCGCCTGAAGGTCCTGCATAATGGGGATCAGGGATCTGGCTTCCCGCACATAACGGGAGAGTATCTCGTCCGTTTTGCGGTAGTAGGATTCATCCAGCATATAATGTGTACCTCCTTGTGCCCGACAAGGGCGGGCTGTTTTCAGGTGGGTCGTACTTATTTATCATTATATCACATTTTTTTAACAATTCCATGCACTATTTCTACATATATCCCAAAAAAATTTGTAAATACCACACAATATCAAACTTTTTTTACCGATATAAAAATATGCATTTTCCCTTAAAACCTTAAGACAGGGAACCGTCCCCTGTCTTATTGGCGAAAACGGTCGAAAATCTATTGACCTGCCCTGCCCTCTGGCATATAATGAAGCCGTATCGGCAAAGCGTTGACAGAACAGTCCGATTCTCCGCACGGAATCAAACACAAAGGGAGCATGATATATGTTGGATTTAGAGTTTCAGGATATCCCGGCTTTGTTTTCCTCATCGGATTATACCCGGGGAATGCAGTATTACCGGCAGAAGCGGGTATCCGGAATGACGGAGACTGTATCGAACGGTCTGACCCGGGTGGATTGCACCGTCCGGGGAACCCAGACCTATCAGGTCATGTTCCGGGAAAGTCCGGGGGAGGAGCTGGCGGTTCGTTGTACCTGCCCCCGGTTTCAGGATGTGGGGATCTGTAAGCATTTGGCCGCCGCCATGATCGCCTATGTGAAGGGACCGGCGAAATCCGCCCGCGACGAAAGCGACGGCTATGCCCAACAGATGCTCCGGGCCTACATTGAAAAGGAGCCGCAGCACGAAGCACCGGAGGAGCCGGCGATGCTGGTGCCACGAATCGGCGGCAGCTCCCTGTGGGAAAAGGGGTATCCCACCTTCACCTTCCGGGTGGGACGGGGGAAGCTCTACGCGGTCAAGAATGTGAAGGATTTCCTGGATAACGTTGCCCGGCGCAAAACCGTGGCCCTGGGCAAGCAGCTGACGCTGGACCACAGCATCGGGCAGTTCGACCAGGATTCCCAGGCACTCATTGGCATTTTAATGAATGAATTTGAAGAGTTCCGCTCCGTTACGGAAAGCGGCTACTACAAATCCTATTATTCCTCTTATTCCTCCAGCTATCGAAAAAATGAGATTGTCCTCAGGGGCGATTCCTTTGACCGGCTGTTTTCCCTGCTGGAAGGCCGGGACGTGGACGCCGAAAATGGCGGAACCATGCAGTTCCGGCGGGAGGACCCCCGGATCACGGTTCACCTGCAAAAAGAGGGGGACGGCGCCCGGCTGCTGGTGCAGACATGGGAGCCTTGCCGCTTCTTCGGCAGCCACCAAAGCCTGTACGCCATGGGTCAGACCGCCCTGCTGAAGTGCAGCGAGGCGTTCCGGGACAGGGTGTATCCGATGCTGTCCGTGAAGAAGGACAGTATGCGGCTTTCACTTCAGGATCTGCCCTCCTTCTGCGGGTGTGTCCTGCCGGAAATCGAGGATCTGGTGACGGTGGAGGACCCGGACGCGCTGCTCCGGGAATATCTGCCGGAGGAATGCACGCCCTGCTTCTATTTTGACATGGAGGACGATTCCCTCACCCTGAGGCTGACCTTCCGGTACGGGGACAAGGAACTTCCAGCCGAATCCGGGCAGGATGCCGGGGTTCGGCGGGACGTCCGGGCGGAGAGCCGGGCCTCTGCCTTTGCCCGGCGGTACTTCCGGCAGGAGGGGCAGCAGTATTACCTGACTGGGGAGGACGCGGTCTATGACTTCCTGACCGACGGAATCCACCGCTTTCAGGAGCAGGGACAGGTCTTTATTTCCGACCGGCTGCAAGGAAAGCGCATTGCGCCCTCCCAGGCCAGCGTGGGCATCTCCGTGTCGGACGGACTTTTGAATCTGGAGCTGGATACGGGAGATTTCCCCCCGGAGGAGCTGGAGGCACTGTACCAGAGCCTCCTGCGCCGGAAAAAATACCACCGCCTGCAGGACGGCCGCTTCCTGTCTCTGGACGGCAGCTCCTATGAGAAGCTGGCGGAGATGGCCCATATGCTCCAGCTCTCCCCCAAGGAGCTGGGAAAGGGCAGCCTCCGGGTTCCCGCCTTCCGGGGACTGTACCTGGACAGCATTCTGGCCGGCAGCGACGACCTGCGGGTCACCCGGGACCGGCAGTTCCGGAGCATGATCCGGAATTTCAAATCCGTGCGGGAAAGCGACTACAGTCTGCCGGAGCATCTGGAGGGGGTGCTGCGCCCCTACCAGAAGACGGGCTTCCAGTGGCTCAAGACTCTGGAGAGCTTCGGCTTCGGCGGAATCCTGGCCGACGAAATGGGCCTGGGAAAGACCGTTCAGATGATCGCCTTTTTCGCCAGCCGGGAGAAGCGGGAGCATCCCGATCTGGTGGTCTGTCCCGCGTCCCTGATTCTGAACTGGGGGGAGGAGCTGGAAAAGTTCGCCCCGGAGCTGAAGGTGTCCCTGATTCTGGGCACCGCCGCCGAGCGCAGGAGCCTCATTGCAGAGGCGGCGGATCGGGATGTGTGGGTCACCTCCTACGAGCTTCTGCGGCAGGATGTGGAGCGGTATCAGGATCTCACCTTCGACTGCTGCGTCCTGGACGAGGGGCAGCACATCAAAAATCAGTCCACCCTGGCCTCCAAAGCGGTGAAGACCATCAACTGCCGCCAGCGGTTCGTCCTCACCGGCACGCCTGTGGAGAACCGGCTCAGTGAGCTTTGGAATCTGTTTGATTTCCTCATGCCCGGGTATCTGTTTTCCCACAGTGCCTTTGTGGAGAAGCTGGAAAAGCCCATCGTCAAAAGCAAGAACCCGGAGGCCTCCGGGCAGCTCCAGCGGCTGGTGCAGCCCTTTATGCTGCGCCGCATGAAGCAGGAGGTACTCAAGGAGCTTCCGCCCAAAATTGAGCATATCCGTCGGATTCCTCTGTCGGAGACGGAGCAAAAGACCTACTATGCCGCCGTAAACGCCGCGAAAAGCTCCCTGGGCGATGGGGGCAAGCTGCAAATTCTGGCGGCCCTGACCCAACTGCGGCAGGTGTGCTGCGACCCCGGCCTCTGCTTTGAAAACTACAATGGCCCCTCCGGCAAGCTGGAGGCCTGCCTGGAGCTGTGCGCGGGCATGGTGGAAAACGGGCACCAGATTTTGCTGTTCTCCCAGTTCACCTCCATGCTGGAGCGCATCCGGCAGCGGCTGGACAAAATGGGAATCAGCAGCTACACCCTCCAGGGCTCCACGCCCAAGGAGAAGCGGGCCCAGTTGGTGCGCTCCTTCAACGCGGGAGGCGCGTCGGTGTTTCTGATTTCCCTGAAGGCCGGCGGCACGGGGCTGAACCTGACGGCGGCGGACGTGGTGATTCACTATGACCCCTGGTGGAATCTGGCGGCCCAGAATCAGGCCACCGACCGGGCCCACCGGATGGGCCAGACCGCCCATGTGCAGGTGTACAAGCTGATTGCCCAGGGCACCATCGAGGAAAAGATACTGGAATTGCAGGACCGGAAGGCTCAGCTCATGGAGCTGGTGGCAGGGGAGAACACCGGCGGGATCCTCACCATGTCCAGAGAGGAGCTGTTGGCACTGCTGGATTGACAGACCCCCAAAATGCGTATGGGGCCCAGTCAGCAAACCGGTAACAGAAATTTATCGCCCTCTGTAGGGGCCGGATATATCCGGACCGAAACCTGGTGGGACAGAGCAGAACCGAAAAAAGCAGGACGCTACGGATTCGCATAAATGCGCAATGCAATCGGTGCGTACTGCCGGGCAGGTTTATCCGGCCCCGACAGAGGGATAATCGAAAAATCACCGCACCCCCCGTGTCATCCTGAGCGCGGCGAAGGATCTCAAGCAGGAGCTTCACCTCACACATATAGTCGCCGCCGAAGGGCCGGCCGTTGGTTACGGCTTTGAGGCAACCTGTCACCGGCAGGAAGCTGTAACCAGAGGAGGGATCGTCTCCGTATTCTATTATTCCGATAAGTGGGGAAATATTGTTCCGATATAATTGATATTATGCCACAAAAGTGGTACAGAAAGGCGACGCTGCCCTCCTCCAGCCGGTTGAGAAGCCGCGGCCGGTTCCCGGCAAAAAATTCCGCAGTCATATCAGTGAGCCTCCTGAAAAATCCGATTTTTGACTGGCGGCGCGGAAGCGCCGCCCTTATACCATCCGGTAAAACACAAGGGTAAAGATCACGGAAAGCGCCAGACAGCCCAATCCTACATGGAGCATAATCCACTTGGCGGAGAGTTTTCCTTTTTCCTTCTGCTTTGCCTGCTTTTCCGTGCAGTAGGTGAAATAGTCCTTTCTGTCAGCAAAGCGCTCCTTGCGCATGGAAAACAGTCGGACCAGGGTATAGCCCAGGAACTGGATCCCGTAGAAGTTGCCGGCCTCCGCGATCAGGGCCAGGGCCCCGCAGCCTAGATAGAGCACGGCGGACAGGAAGAAGCCGTCGCTTAAGAATTTAACCATCAGGGCCGGACTTGCTTCGCCGTCCTCAACCGCCAGAGAGATACTGAGCAGGGCAATCAGCAGCGCCCAGGTATAATCAATGGCGTAAAACGGCCACAGGAACGCGTGGGGAATCCGCTGCCAGCTTGTTCCGATTCGCTCACGATCCTCCTCCGGATACTCCCGGAACGGGAAATATGCCTGCCCGAGCCGTCTCCAGACCTCACTGCGCTGTGCTTTTGTGAGCTGCGGCTGTTCGTAGACAATCTGCTGGAATTCATCCTGCTGGCATTGGTAGAGAATCCGGCTGACCACACCCTCCAGGTGCATCCTGCGGTAGTCCTCCGCCCGGTCTCCGAAAAACAGCTCCATATAGGGGGCCGTGAAGAACTCCATGGCCATGGCGTGGGTCTCGGCCATCTCCGGTGTATACCAGCCCCGCTCCCGGATCTCTTCGTTGCGCTTCCTGTAGAAATAGAAGCCGTGTCCGCCCTCATGGCTCATGATGTAGGCGTTCTCGCTGGTGCCGTCAAAATTCGCGAAGATGAAGGGTGAACGGTAGGCCTCGAACTGTGTGCAGTAGCCGCCGCTTTGCTTGCCCGGCCGGACCGTGACGTCGTACAGGCCGTTGTCCAGCATAAAGTCGATATACTGCTTTGTCTCGGGGGAGAGCCGGCTGAACATCTGCCGGGTCATTTCCAGGCAGAATTCCTCGCCGCCCAGGGGGATTGGGTTCCCCTCCAGGAAGCTGATCCCACCGTCATAGGGATACAGATGCTCCAGGCCAAGGCGCTTCCTGCGTCTTTCGTTCAGCGCGGCCGCGAAGGGAGCCAGATCCCGCTTCACCTGCTCCCGGAAACAGGCCACATCCTCCGGCGTGTAGCCGATGCGGTTCATGCGCAGATAACTCAGGGACACATAGTTGCGGTAGCCCAGGGTTCTGGCCTGCCGGTGGCGGTTTTGAACCATCCGGTCATAGATTTCCTCCAATTGACCTGCGCGGGCTCACGGCGGGCAGCGTGTGTATAGGCACGTTTTCCAGCGTCGCAATCCATCTGCTCACCGGAATCCTGGCACTGTTCCGGGAGCGGTATCCCGGCGTAGAGGTCTCCGTCCTCAACGGTGATTATGCCGCCGTGGAAAATGCCCTCCTGAATCATACGATTGACGGCGGCTTCGTCACCCTCCCGTCCCGGAAGGAATTCAACGCCTTCCCCTTGATTCGGGATCGCCTGCTGGCAGTGGTCGATGACGAAAACCCCCTTGGGCAGAGACCTGAGCTGGAGCCCCGGGATCTGAAGGATCAGACCTTCCTTGTCCCCGCGGAGGGCTCCAACTATAACATCGGCAAGCTGTTCGCCCAGGCGGAGGTCTCCCCACTGAAATGGCTGAATATCAACGATGACTACGCCGCCGCTGTCATGGTCCGGCGGAAGCTGGGCGTTACGATTCTGCCGGAGCTGCTGGTCCGCAGTCTGCCTATGGAGGGACTTCGTGCCATTCCGCTGCGGGGCTCGGAGCGGGAGATCGGCTTTGCCACCCATCGAAACAGGTACCTCTCTCCCGCCGCCCGGGCGTTTTTGGAATGCACCCGGGCCGCGGTGGAGGAACGCTGATTACGCATTGGAAAAAGTCAAAAAGTCCCGGAATCGGTTTCGCGCTGCGTGCGCTTCCGATTCCGGGCTTTGCTTCCGTAGCCGCATCCATCCGGCGGCTTTTTCAATTTTTGGAGATAAAAACGGCATCCGGGCGGTTTTTCGCCAACAGCTCCAGGCCCCGCAGAGCGAATTCCGATGCCGGATTTCCGGGGGAAAAGCGGAATTCCGCCCGGCCCGGTTCCAGAATGGAGTCCTCCGGCGGCAGGCTGGCGGCCAGGGTTTCCGCCAGAATGGACACGGCGGCACAGACGATGTCCGCCCCCCGGGGACCGGCTCCGGCGTGACCATGAATGGCAAGGCTGCCGGGGCCGGATTTCACCCGAATCACATGGCCCCCTGGGCTACGGCCCGGGCCTTTTCCACAAAGGGATGCTCCTGGGCCGCTCCTGCCTGGAGGGAAACCGCCATCTGCTGCATCCGGTAATTCTCCCGCCCTCTGGCGATTTCCTCCATCAGCTCCGTCTTGCCCTTGAAGTCCATCATCCCCAGCATCATGAGGGCCTGATCCGCCCGCTGGGGGTCGAAGATGCCAAGCTGATAGAGCTGCACCGCCAGGTCGTTGTAGGCCTGCTTTTTGTACTGGGTCTCGGTCTGCACCTGAACCTGAATGTCAAACACAGGCAGCCGCAGACCGTCCTCGGCCCCCTGCACCAGCAGACCCCGGTTGGTGTAGGAGATGTATTGGGCCGCGCCGTACCGGCCCAGGATCCGGAACCGCCGGGGCAGACTGTAGAACTGGCGGATCAGCTCGATGGACAGCTCCACCACCTTTCGGAAGGCCCGATAGGAGGAGGAAATCATATCCCGGCTCAGGCCGTTGCCCGCCTCCTGGAGGGCGGCGATGGCGGAGGCCGCCGTGACGGAGGCGGAGGTGCCACCGTTGTTCACATCCCGGTTGCCGCTGACCTCCTTCATTTCGCTGATTTTCATCTGCATATAGGTCAGAGCCGCCTGGGGCATGGGCTGGGTGGTGATCTGCTTGACGCTGTCGTCGTCGATGCGGCCGGTGACATGGACGAATTTCTTGGTCATGTCGGCATATTCGGCCTCGTTGACGCCGCCGTCCAGCCGCACGAACCACCGGGGTGTGGAGGATGCCACCACATTTTGCAGAATGCAGTTGTTGAGGATGTCCACGGATTTCTGGGGATCCTTGCACAGATCCACATAGCCGTAGCCGCAGCCGGGGTAGCCCTCCTCGGGGAACAGGGGGTCGAAGATGAAGGGGTATTTGCCGTGGTCGTACAGACCTCTGTCCCGGAAGGCTTCCTGATTTTCCGTGGCGAACAGCAGGGTTTCTCCCACATACTTGCAGAAATGGAGCTTTCCGCCCTTTTTGTAGTACACATCCACCACGGCGGCCCGGTCCTCCCCGGCGTTCGATTCGTCGGAGTGGTACTGCCTCACAAGCTGACGCTCCTGGGGCAGTACGCCGCGAAGCTGGGGATATTGGGCCTCCAGAGCTTCCTTGTCCTCCAGAACCACATGGAACAGATATTTGGACTGCTGAATGTCCCGGATGCCCGGCTCCCAAAACAGATTCAGAATGTCCACCTTCTGAATGGAGATTTCTCCCAGACCGTTGAGCTTGGCGGGGTCCCAGAAGACGCCGTAGACGCCGGTGCCGGATTTCAGCTTGTACCACCAGACATCGGACCAGACCTGGCCGAAGTCGTTCTGCTCCAGCACCACCGGCAATATGGCGCTGAGGGCCTCAGCCTCGGGCTGGTCGCTTTCCTCCCGGGCCAGACACACAGGCTCCGGGTAGGCGTCCATGGCGTCGGAGTGCTTGGACAAGATGGCGTTCACCAGCCACCCGGAGGCAGGCTCCGGATCCCCGGGATTCTGGGGCCGGATGGACCGCCAGTGCCGCAGCTTCCAGAACTCCTCCGCCTCCACGATCCGGCTTTCCAGAGCCCGCTTGCCGCCCCGGTACCGCTCCAGCACCCGGGAAAACGTCCGCAACTCCTCCTTCCCAATGGGAAGCTTCTTTTCTTCCATAAAAATACCTCCAAAGTAATATGTGACAATCACCCGCCCTACAGGCGCATAAACGGAAATTTACCATACACCGCCCGTAGGGGAGGGTCATGACCCTCCCGGCGGCAGACACCGGCGATTTCCAACCATTTTGGGCGAATCCGCAGGGAGTTCGGTTTGAATTTGCCGAAACATGGTACGATTTGTTTTTGCGCACTGCCGGGAGGGTCATGACCCTCCCCTACGAGTAGTGCGTAAACGGAAATTAGCAGACGGTTTCACCGGCATATGGGCATCTGCTTCATCTGATTCAAAGGGTCGCAGAAGATGGGCGTTTCCGCCGGTGGGGGCAGGGGCTTGATGGGCCGGGCCATGCACATATAGCGCACCTCGTCGGCCACATGGTCCTCCCCCTCCGTATCCAGATCCTCAGGCCGGTGTCGGTCGAACATCAAAAGGGGCATGGTGCGGATAAAGGCGGCGCAGTTTTCAAACACATACATCCTGGCGTAGCCGTTTTCGTCAAAGGCCAGGCGGTAATGGACCTGCATCCAGCCGGGGATTCGGTCGTTGACGCCGGGGGTAAAATACAGGCCGTATTTCATGGCGGTGTCCGCCACACTTTCGCCCCGGCTGCCATCCCAGATGCTGGGGTCCGCCACGCCCAGAATCTCCCGCCCCTTCAGCCAGGGATGCTCCCGCTCAATGCGCCGGGCCTCCTGCATCTGACGGTCCACAGTCCACTTGACGCCCTCGTTGGGGTTGTCCGTGCAGCCGTACAGCTCCAGAATCCGGTACAGGACGCCGTCGTAGTCCACCGCCCACCAGCCGAAGGAAAAGGGCTTGCCATAGCCCCAGTCGTAGGATCGATAGAGCGTCCAGCTTCCCGGAATGTCGAAGGGCTTGATCACATGGCACCACCGATGGGCCTGCCGCAGACGCTCCGGATCTCCCTTGTCCGGAGGCGGGTCGGGGCGGAAGTCCTCAAAAAACTGCCCCTCGTACACATCCCACCGGCCATGGAGCCAGGCGTCCCGCAGCTTGGGCGGCAGCTTCTCCAGGGTCTGCAAATAGTCCGGCTGCCGGGACAGCAGTGCCGTGTTGTCCGTGGCCAGAGCCTGAATGAAGGCGTAGTCCTCCGGCCTCTCCCCCTCCCGGAACCGCCGGTCAATGAACAGCCGCTTGAAATAGCCGTGGCTGGGGCCGCCGGGATTCAGGGTGTAGTAGGTGCGCTTGGGGAAATCGTTGGCGCCCCGGACGCAGGCGTTGATGGCTGTGAGCCAGCTTTCCTGAAACTGCCCCGCCTCGTCGGCAAACCAGATGTCGTACTCCGCTCCCTGGTACTGATCCAGGTCCTTTTCCCCGTTGCAGTAGCCGAAGCGGATGGTGGAGCCGTTGGGAAAGTAGAAGCACTTTTCCGTCTTGTTGTATTTGGCCCAGCCGCCCAGAATGCCGTGCAGGGGCTGGATGTGGTTGTTCAGCAGCTCCGGATAGGTCCGGCGGGTAATGAGAATTTTGATGCCGGGATAGCCCGCGCACAGCAGAACCGCCTTCCACCGGACAAACCAGCTTTTTCCGCCGCCCCGGGCGCCGCCGTAGGCCACATACCGGTGTTGGTCCAGCAGGGCCAGCCGCTGCTTCTCATTGGGAATTTCCATGGCGATGTCTTTACCGGGCAAAGTCCTCCACCTCCTGTTCCAGCCGGATGCAGGACCCCGTTTCCCCGTGGCCGGGGGATTCCTCCAGCTCCCGGGTCAGGGCGGCCAGCTCCTTGAGAATCTGGACCATGTCCCGCATGGTTTTGAGGTCTTCCTCCTGGGCCGGTGTCTGACGGGCCTGCCGGTAAGCCCTGCGGCACATATGCCGCACCGCCTTGCGCAGGGTTTCCAAATCCTTGCTCATTCACATCACTTCCTTTCCAAACTTATGCTACCATAGCCCCCATCCCCCGGCTAACCCCTTGCAAATTGAGAAATTCATGGTATGATGAAACGGAATCGTTGCATTTATCGCCCATCCCGTAGGGGAGGGTCATGACCCTCCCGGCGGCAGGTATTTGCTTTTACGAACAAATTTGGGCGAATTCCGCAGGGAGTTTGATCCAATTTCGCCGAAACATGGTACAATTTGTTTTTGCATACTGCCGGGAGGGTCATGACCCTCCCGGCGGCAGGTAGCTGCGATTTCCAACCATTTTGGGCGAATCCGCAGGCAGTTCGGTTCGAGGTCGCCGAAACATGGTACAATTTGTAGTGCGTACTGCCGGGAGGGTCATGACCCTCCCCTACGGGTGGTGCGTAAAACAGAAATTTAATACGCACCCTCTGTAGGGTTGGGTGGAATTAAATAATATAGAATAAATAATAGATAATAAATAATAAATATTACATCATATATCAATTTAAAAAATCGCCCCCCGGGATTGGGCGGTGTCCGTAAAACAGTGAATCCTACGTATGCTTCGATCATACGTAGGATTATTTTTGCATGATATTCAAACTTGCTGGCGGCGAACGGTTTGTCAAAACCGTTTGCGGACGGCAAGTCCACAGGGGATAGCCGCTTTAGCGGCGCAAGGGGATGCAGCCACCTTGACGGAAGGTCGTGACGCAACATTCGAGGTCAAGCAGTTTTCTTCTGCTGAGGTCGAATGAAGCGACCCGGGACGCACGATACTCCCGTCAGGAGAGTATAGAAGTGCGCCATTTCGTTGGAATGGATTTTCTGCTTGTGCCGTTGTGTTCATGAAATCTTTTCAGTGTTTTCATCAAAGACACATTGAAAAAAGCGCAAGAATAAAGTATGATAATACAAATATCGAAAAATCTGCGCCGTTGGGCGCGTCAGGGGGCTTGCGTTGTGGGACGGACTGCAAATATTGCAAAGGCTATGGAAGAATTGAGCAATCAATTTAAGCCGCAGGAACTGAACGAGGGTGAAGTCCAGGCCATCTTCAACCGGTGCCTGGCGAAGCCGGATACTAAAAATCACTCGGAAGCTACACTCTTTTTCCCGCGTCTTGGATATTCGGAAGAAAACTGTGTGACCGTCTATTTTGACAAGGACGATCTGCTGAAAAATAAGAAAAATCTTCAATATCTCTATGGGCAGCTGTCCACTGTTCACACGGGCAAGGCAAAAACAGAGCTTCTAACGATTACGGATTTTGTGACATCCTATTCAGGAAACAAATGGACAGGAAATCGTCTCATCCTTATGAAGTTGCTCTATTTAGGTGCATCTGTAGATGTTAGTCTTGTTGCGCCATTTTCAAAGGAATACGGCGACACTACACGGATCAATCCAATCATTACCCCCACCCTCTCCCCGAAGGACCCCGCTTTCCCCGCATGGTGGGAGGCCCACAAGGCCGAGTGGGAAGCGTAAAACAGAATAGAACCTCGATCCCCACGGGAAATAACTCCCGTGGGGATTTTTCTATCAATCGCCGCTATTCTCTGTCTGGCATTTCCTCTTATTCAGATAACAGCTCTCATTGGCTCCCTCGGCGGCAGACTGCTGACCGGGACGAACACGCCCTTTGCAATGTCCTCCGCACGAATGGCGGCTTTCTTGGCTTCGATATCTTACTGTCTTACGAACACTCGGCCATTTCCGGGGGGCGATTTTTATGGGATTGGGGCTTCTCAGAAGGCCCATTCTCCGTTGCGGAAGATGGGAACCACTCTGCCATCGGCGGTGTGGGCGTCGATGTTCATGGTGTCGCAGCCGATCATGAAATCCTCGTGGATCATGGAGTCGTTCACACCCAGGTCCTGGCACTCCTGCAGGGACTTGCTCTGGTAGTCCTTGATGCAGTCGGCAAAGCCGAAGCCCAGAGCCAGGTGGCAGGCTGCGTTCTCATCGAACAGAGTATTGTAGAACAGATGGCCGCACTGGGCAATGGGGGAGCTCTGGGGCACCAGAGCGACCTCGCCCAGATAAGCCGCGCCCTCGTCCATGGAGATCATGGTCTTCAGCAGCTCCTCATTCTTCTCGGCGTGGACCTCTACGGCCTTGCCGTTTTCAAAGCGGATGGAGAAATTCTCAATGAGCTGGCCATCGTAGGACAGGGGCTTGGTGGCGTAGACGATGCCCTCGGCCTTGCCCCGCATGGGGGAGATGAAGCACTCCTCGGTGGGGATGTTGGGGTTGTAGAAGATTCCCTGCATGCTCTCCTCGCCGCCGCCCACGAACTGGGCCTCGGGAATCATGTCCACGGTAAAGTCGGTGCCGTTTTCGGCGGTGTAGTGGAGGCTCACAATATTCAGGTCGTTCAGATACTTGCAGCGGTCCTTCAAATCCTTGTTGTGGGCATCCCAGGCGGCCAGGGGGTCATCCCCCACCCGGGAGGTAGTCAGAATGGCCTCCCACAGCTTCTCCACGGCGCGGTTCTTGGGAAGGTCGGGGAAGATCTTCTTGGCCCATGCCACACCGGGTACGGCGGCGATGCACCACTGCTCCCTATTCCGGCGCTGGTCCACATAGGGCTTCAGAATGGGGTAGGTCTTCTGGCGGGCCTGGGCCATCTTCTTCAGGTTCACGCCCTTGAGGCCGTCGGGGTCCTCGGAGATCAGGTGAATGCGGCAGGGCAGCACGTCCACATAGTGCTGCTGACGGGCCTTCTCCCACTCCTCCACGGTGCTCATGGTGGTCAGGCTCTGGCCCCGGACCTGAATTTTCTGAAGGGGCTGATAGTTCCAGTTGACGATGACCTTCTTGGCCTTGGCCTTGTAGGCCTCCTCCACCACCATTTTTACAAATTCAGGCTGGTCCAGATCGGCGTAAATCAGAACCTCCTGACCTTTTTGAACGTTGACGCCACAGCGCACGATAAGCTTTGCGTATTCCCGCAGGACGGATTTTTTCATGTTGCGACTCCTTTCTGTGCCATATTCTGGCTCTTATTTCTGATTATACACCTCTCCCCCCTTTCAGTCAACGAAAAACCTTGCCTTTTGAAATAAAATCAGGTATATTTGAATGAGTATAACAATTGGGAGCGGTGAATATGAAAAAAGAGGAATTTCTGGCCTTTCTTTCCCGGGGGCCTTTGCTGCTGGACGGAGCCACCGGCTCCAATCTGCGGGCGGCGGGTATGCCCAGGGAGGCCGTAACAGAGCTGTGGGTGGACCGGAATCCCCAGGCGCTTCTGGAGCTTCAGCGGGCCTATGTGGAGGCCGGCAGCCGGATTCTCTATGCCCCCACCTTCCAGGCAAATTCCGTAGCTCTGGACAAAGCGGGCTGGCAGGGGGATGTGGAGAAGCTGAACGCCCGGCTTGTTTCCTTAAGCCGGGAGGCCGCCCAGGGCCGCGCACTGGTGGCAGGAGACATGGCCACCATGGCGGGCTGCCTGGATGCCTGGGACGGCGCCAATTTTGACCGGATGGTGGAGGGCTACCGCCGCCAGGTGGCAGGACTTCTGGAGGGGGGAGCGGACCTGATGGTGGGAGAAACCCTGCTGTACCCCCAGGAGGCGGAGGCCATCTTTACCGCCGCCCAACTGGAGGCGGGAGACGTGGCGGTGCTGCTGAGCTTTACCATGGACGATTCCGGCAGTCTGTTCTCCGGCCGGGAGACAGGCCCCATATTGCGGGAGCTGGAGCAGGCGGGAGCCGCCGCCGTGGGCTTCAACTGTGTGGCCGCCTCGGAGCGACTGCCGGCTCTGGTGTCCCGTCTTCGCAGGTATGTGCAGGGACCGCTCATCTCCAAGCCCAACGCGGGAAGCCCCGTCATCGGCCCCTCCGGTCTGGCGGAGTACCCCATGGGCCCGGCGGAATTCGCCCGTCTGCAAAAGGAGGCGTCCTGCCTGGGTGCCAGCCTCCTGGGTGGCTGCTGCGGCACCACCCCGGAATTCATCCGGGCGTTGACGGAGAATTTGAAATAAGAAGGGATAATAAACATGAATGAATCAAAGAAAACGATGCTTCGGGCGTTTGGACTGATCCTGGCAGCTCTGATTGTGCTGCTGGCGGTACTCATCTGGATCCTCCGGGGTACTGTGGCCGGCCCCACCGAAGACCCCTCCCGTCTGACTGCTCTGTATGAGAAGGACTTGACGTCTTTTGTTGACCAGGACGCCAACATCGGGCATATTTATGAAATTGCACAGATCAAGCGGCTGGAAGGCATGGAGGGCGGCGTCTACTGTGTGGTGGAGCTTGACCCCAGGGGTTACATGATTTACGACCTGGAGGCACAGACCTGCCTGGAGTATTCTCTGTACGACTTTTCCCCCTATGAGGGCCTGACGGAAAACCTCTACTACGGCGGTGATGGCCAGTTCTACGCCGAGATCGACGGCCAGTGGACGGTGCTTACCCCGGCCTCCTGATATTTTGGAGGGCAATGCCCCAGCCGTATCCAACAGGATACACGCAAAACGCGCCAGCCGGGAATCCTCGGCTGGCGCGTTTTGACACAACTTAATTTCCGGGCTTGTAGCTGTCCTTCAGGCTGACGGCCCGGTTGAAAACCAGGTGGCCGGGGGCCGAATCCTTGGAGTCGGCGCAGAAATAGCCCATGCGCATGAACTGGAACCGGTCCGCGGGCCGGGTGGCAGCCAGGGCCGCCTCCACCTTACAGCCCTGAAGAATCTCCAGGGAGTTGGGGTTCAGGCAGGCCAGGAAGTCCTTACCGGCGGCATCGGGGTCCGGATCGTCAAAGAGGTTGTCGTACAGCCGGACCTCGGCGTCATAGCAGTTTTCCGCGTCCACCCAATGGATGGTACTCTTGACCTTCCGGCCGTCGGCGGGATTGCCGCCCCGGGAGTCCGGGTCGTAGGTGCAGAGAACCTCCACCACATTGCCCGCTTCGTCCTTGACGCAGCCGGTGCATTTGACCACATAGGCCCCCTTCAGCCGCACCTCATTGCCCGGGAACAGGCGGAAGAACTTGCCCACCTTTTCCTCCATGAAGTCCTGCCGCTCGATCCACAGCTCCCGGGAGAAGGTGACGGGGCGGGTGCCGGAGTCGGGGTCCACGGGGTTGTTCTCCACCTGGAAGGTCTCGGACTGTCCTTCGGGGTAGTTGGTGACGGTGAGCTTCACGGGGTCCAGCACGGCCATGACCCGGGTGGCAGTCTCGTTCAGGTCCTCCCGGAGGCAGTGCTCCAGGAAGGCGTACTCCACGGTATTGGGGGTCTTGGCTACGCCGATGCGCTCGCAGAAGTTGCGGATGGAGGCAGGGGTATAACCACGCCGCCGCAGACCGCAGAGGGTGGGCATTCTGGGATCGTCCCAGCCGGAGACCCGGCCCTCCTCCACCAACTGGCGCAGCTTCCGCTTGGACAGCACCGTGTGGTCGATACCCAGACGGGCAAACTCGATCTGCCGGGGATGATGGGGGACGGAGACATGCTCCACCACCCAGTTGTACAGGGGCCGGTGGTTCTCAAATTCCAGGGAGCAAAGGCTGTGGGTGATGCCCTCCAAAGCGTCCTGGATGGGGTGGGCAAAGTCGTACATGGGGTAGATGCACCACTTGGTGCCCTGGCGGTGATGCTCCACATGGCGGATGCGGTACAGCACAGGGTCCCGCATATTGAAGTTACCGGAGGCCAGGTCGATCTTGGCCCGGAGGGTATATTTGTTGTCGGGGAATTCACCGGCCCGCATTCTCCGGAACAGGTCCAGGCTCTCCTCCATGGGCCGGTCCCGGTAGGGGGACACGGCGGGGTGGGTCAGGTCGCCCCGGTATTCCTTAAACTGCTCGGGCGTCAGCTCGCAGACATAGGCCAGGCCCTTTTGAATCAGCTCCTCTGCGTATGCATAGGTTTTCTCAAAATAATCGGAGCCGTAGAAGAACCGGTCGCCCCAGTCGAAGCCCAGCCAGTGGATGTCCTCCTGGATGGCGTCTACATACTCGGTGTCCTCCTTGGCGGGATTGGTATCGTCCATACGAAGGTTGCACATCCCGTTAAACTTCAGGGCGGTGCCGAAGTCGATGGTCAGGGCCTTGCAGTGGCCGATGTGCAGATAGCCGTTGGGCTCCGGCGGAAACCGGGTGTGAACCGTCTGCCCGGCGAACCGGCCGCCCTCGGCAATGTCCTCGTCAATGAAGCTGTGGATGAAATTTTTGCTTTCCAGAGTCTCAGCCATAAGTAAACATCCTCTCTCGGTGTGTTTCAATAGACGCATTATAATCCATTCTTCCCAATTTATCAACCATTCATGCCGCCGGATTTTTCCAAAAATCCGGGCCTGCGTGTGTATTGATTGACGAAATCCGTCCCATAACTATTTTGGGGGGAATAACATATTCTATATATATATGACGTGCAATCGCTTTAACTGATTTCTTACCAAAGAACTTGTGGAATATATTCAAAAACATACCAGTATAATTGTGCTTTTTCCGCATTGCATTTTAAAAAGAGGTATAGTATAATATAAAATACAGTAATACAAATGTTATCTAAATATACATACTATTAATTTATATTGGATGATTCAATATGAAACGAATGTGGAGAATTTTGACATTGACAATTGTTGCTTCCATACTTGCATCATTGGTGGGCTTTACTGCACAGGCGAAAGCCTTTCCGCATAGTATTCCACTGGAAGACGAATTAATAGCAGCATTAGACCAAAAGATTAACGCTATTGTTGAAGCGGATTCTGAGTTGTGCGGAGAGTTTGAAATAACTGAAGTAAAAATTCTCCTTGATTTCGCAGGGAATATGTATTACGATATCGAATGTATACCGACTGGCTACTTAATCTACCATGTTGCTTCTGGAAATTTTGCTGAGTATTCTTTGTATAGCCCCTCTCCATATCGAGGCCTGGAAGGGGAACTTTATTATGGTGGAATGACTGAGTACTACTATTATGAAAATGGGATTTTTTCTCATACAATAACCGGGGAAACCTTTCGTGAGAATTCGGAGGCAGTTGACGCATTTTGTGAAAGTTGCAGTGAGGCCGATCTGAAGATGCAGCAAGATGGAGAATCAGTTGAATTAGCTACCGCCAGTGCCGAGAGTGTGACTTGGCTTGTTTCAGGATCAAGCTTCATTTCGGAGTTGAGTAAAAAGTGTGATTTTGGCTACTACTATGACGGCAAATCAGCAGGGAATTGTGGTTATGTGGCGGCGGCGTTGCTGTTATTTTATTACGATTGTGTTGCCTCTGATGGTTTTGTTAGCGATGCACAATACTTGAACATTGAAGGAAACGCATATCGCGGTGAATCAAGAGGAATGCAAACGATCGGCGAGTATAACAATCTTGCTAAACATCTATTTTTGTCTTTTGGAAAAGTACATAATGCGTATTGGAGTGATACTGCAGGAACGCAGTATGATCTGGTGGGATTAAGAGGAATAGATGAGGTAATTGGTGGGTATTGTGAAGTCGATACAGATGTAGAAATAGATGCAACCGGGGAAACATGCCTTTCATTTGACGCGATTTTTGATCTTTTGAAGCGAAACAAACACCCCATTATTGTTTTTGGAAAATTTGACGATAATGGGCAAAAAAAGGTTGGGCATGCAGTTGTCGCATATGGGTATAAAACAAGCGGGTCGGCCAAGGAACTCATTGTGCATTATGGGTGGGGCGGCTATAGCAAAGTGACCGTAAATTCAAGCATGGTCGCAGTTGGATCGTATTATATGATTAATGAATATACACGTAGCGACCAATGTGAAAAGTTTTCAGACATTAAATACCACTGGGCGAAAAAGTACATAAGCAATTGTATTAATAATGACTGCATGAGCAATGGCATGACGGAGACTTCGTTCGGCCCATCTAGCCGTGTATCGAGAGGTATGCTGGCGGAAATTTTGTATCGCCTTGCAGGTTCACCACCGCAAGCGATAAACCACCCCTTTACCGATGTACCCAATAGCACATATTACGCAAAAGCGGTTAGCTGGGCATATCAAAACGAGATAATTAACGGCGTTACAAATACCGAATTTTGGCCCAACACATATGTGACGAGAGAGCAAGCAATTACCATGATTTATAGGTTTTCCAATTTCCAAAATTACCAATTGGTGCTAGATTCCGTCTCAAGTTCGAGTTTCGCGGACTACTCAAGTGTAAGCGGCTACGCAAAAGCAAGTGTAAACTGGGGCTTGGGTACAGGAATTCTAAATGGCACTAAGGTTGGCTCAAGTTTCTATCTTTATCCCAAAAAACAAATCATTCGTTGCGAGATAGCAAAAATTATTTTCATGCTGGAAAGAAAGGCTGGAGTGTGGCAATAACTATACAACAGGAGGAGTAAACTATGAAGATAAATCAGCGTTCCTATTTCTGTTCGTTCCTACTGCTGGCGGTTCTTCACTGTTTCCTGCTGTGGAGTACGAGTCGGGCATCGTCAGCCGCATGGTGGTACACTGTTCCTGCATTGGCAGCGTACATACTGGCGGATGTCTGGCTGCTGGTGAACCTCTGGCGGGACACAAGGCGCGCGGGGATGTGGATGGCCCTGGTTTACAACGGTTTTTCTCTGATTCTGGCCTGCCTGGCTGTGGTCATGACTGGAAATTACGGGTTCGCTCTGCTGTACATCCGTTGGTTTACCTTTGCCAATCCCGGGGCGCTTCTGCTGGACAACCTCATGGGAGGCACCGGCCTGCTGGTGCCCGCTCTGCCCTTGTGCTGCTTGCTGGTTCTTGCGTGGATGCTGAAGCAAAGCGGGAAATACGGCAGTGGAGAGGAGCCGGTTCCCTGGCAATTGGCCCTGGTACTGGCGGTGGTAAGCCACGGCCTCATGGCTTTGGGTCGGGCCCTGGGCTGGGAGTGGCTGGGCTGCGGAATGTTGTCTCTGTACATTCCCGCCGTGATTTGGTTGGGAGAGGCGATTTACGCCCACCAGTGCCGGAAAGCAGCCTGCACGGTGATGTCGCTGTGCGCCGTGCCGGTGGTGTGGCAGCTGGCTCTGCTGGCTATTCCCGGTTTGCCGGGACGGTACTGGCTGTGGGATTACGGAATGGTTCCGGCGGGACTCCTGTGGGAGATGCTCGGCGGGCGGTACGGTGGCCTTGGGATTTGTGCCCTGCCGCTGGCGTGCATCCTCACCATGGCCGTGTTCCTGGGACTGTGGAGGAAAAAAGAAAAGCAAAATGCATAAGTGAAACCTGCCGGGGGACAGTAAATCTGTTTCCCGGCCCCTTGCATCCTGACGAGAATGTGAAAAAATCGAAAACATTTAAAAAAAGAAAAAAATAGCAGTTGTCAACCGGCGGTTCTTATTATAAAATAGGGTCAGTATTGTTACCATGGCGTAGTGCCACAAACAGAAAGGAGTGGATTCCAATGTCCTGTCTCCGGTACAAACGAATCCTTTTAAAGCTCTCCGGCGAGGCCCTGGCGGGGGAGCGGCATCGGGGCCTTGACTTCGATGTCATCGGCTCCGTGTGCGATACCATCAAGAGTTGCGTGGAGCTGGGCGTCCAGGTGGGCGTGGTCATCGGCGGCGGCAACTTCTGGCGGGGCGTCAAGGACGGCGCCGATAAAATGCAGCGCAGCCATGCCGACTCCATGGGAATGCTGGCCACGGTTATGAACTGCATCGCCGTAGCCGACGCGCTGGAGCGGCGGGGCGTTCCCGCCCGGGTGCTGTCGGCGGTGGAGATGCCCAAGTTCTGCGAGTATTTTACAAGAGACACCGCCGAGCGTTATCTCAGCGAGGGGAAGGTGGTATTCTTCAGCTGCGGCACCGGCAACCCCTACTTCTCCACGGACACCGGCGCGGTGCTTCGGGGCGTGGAGATCGAGGCCGACGCCATTTTGCTTGCCAAGAATGTGGACGGCGTGTACTCCGCCGACCCCCGCAAGGACCCCAACGCGGTGCGGTTCGACAGCCTCACCTATGACGAGGTGCTGGCCCGCCATTTGCAGGCCACGGACACCACCGCCATGACCCTGGCTATGGACAACCATATGCCCATCATCGTATTTGAACTGAAGGATCCCCGGAACATCCTGCGGGTGCTTCAGGGAGAGAATATTGGCACAATTGTGAAGGAGGACTAAACAATGAGCGTTGACTTTAAGGAATACAGCCGCAAGATGGACAAGACCCTGGACGTACTACAGGAGAACTTTGACGCCGTTCGGGCAGGCCGGGCCAATGCGAAGGTTCTGGACCGGATTACCGTGGAATATTATGGAGTGGATTCCCAGTTGGCTTCCGTTGCCAACATTTCCTCCCCCGATGCCCGGACCCTGGTGATTCAGCCCTGGGATGCCAAGCTGCTCAAGGACATTCAGAAGGCCATTCAGACCTCCGACCTGGGCATCAATCCCCAGAACGACGGCCGGGTCATCCGTCTGGTGTTCCCCCAGCTCACGGAGGAGCGCCGTAAGGAACTGACCAAGCAGGTCCGCAAGTACGCCGAGGAATCCAAGGTGGCCCTGCGGAACGTGCGCCGGGACGCCATGGACTATGTGAAGGCTCTGAAGAAGAAGAGCGAGATCACCGAGGACGACCAGAAGAAGGCCGAGAAGGATCTGCAGGAGCTGACCGACAAGTACATCAAGAAGGTGGACGACGCCTGCGCCCTGAAGGAAAAGGAACTGATGGCCATCTGAGCCGGTTCGCAATAAAAATCTCTTGTATCTATTCAGTCGCTCGAAAAAAAGATGCCGGAAATGGTTGCTTTGCACAGCACCAACTGTAGGGCGGGGGTATGCCCCCGCCGGGCAGTTGGGAATCTGTAGGTATCACCGAAAGATGTACAATCCGCTGCACAGGCAATGTGGTGTGTTTGTGCAACGCCATTGCTTTCAAAACTTCCGGTGCCCGGCGGGGGCATGCCCCCGCCCTACAGTAAGTACCATCAAAATCTATCGTGCATTCGATATTTTCTGGCTGTCACTGAACAGTTACATTCTTTTAATTCCAATAGCGGGGGCTTGCCCCCGCTGTTGCGCGGGAGTAACCATGGGACTGTTTCAAAAAAAAGAGGCGGCGGTGCTGCCGCCGCCCCGGCACATTGCCATCATCATGGACGGCAACGGACGCTGGGCCAAAAAGCGGGGCCTGCCCCGCACCGCCGGTCATGCGGCGGGAGCCGAGAGCTTCCGGCGCATTGCCAACTACTGCCGGACTCTGGGAGTCCGGTATCTGACCGTGTACGCCTTTTCCACGGAGAACTGGAAGCGTTCTCAGGAGGAGGTCAGCGGCATCATGACCCTGCTGCGCCGCTATCTGGAGGAGGCGCTGCGGGACATGGAGAAAAACAAGGTTCACTTTGTCTTCTTCGGAGACCTGAGCAGGCTCAGCCCGGAGCTGCAGGAGCTGTGCCGCAGCGCCGAGGAGCGGTCCCGGGCCTATCACGAGGTTCAGGTGAACTTCTGCCTGAACTACGGCGGCCGGGATGAGATCGTCCAGGCCGCCCGGCGGTTTGCACAACAGGTTGCCCGGGGAGAAGCAAAGCCGGAGGACTTAAACGAGGACCAGTTCGGGCAATATCTCTACTCCGCCGGGGTTCCCGACCCGGAGCTGATTATCCGCCCCTCCGGCGAGAAGCGGATCAGCAACTTCCTTTTGTGGCAATCGGCCTATTCCGAGTATGTGTTTATGGATATCCTGTGGCCGGACTTCGGCCCCGGGGATTTGGATGAAGCAATCCGTCAATTCCACCGGCGCAACCGCCGGTTCGGAGGTGCGAAATAAATATGAAAACAAGAATTCTCTCAGCCGTGGTGCTGCTGCCCGCCTTTCTGATTGTGGTGCTGCTGCTGCCCGCCTGGGCTACGGCCCTGCTGTTCGGCGGGGCCGCCGCCATCGCCGCCTACGAGCTGCTGTACCGCACCGGCTTTGTGAAGAATCTGCGGCTGGTGGCCTATGCCATGGTCATGGCCCTGCTGACCGCCTTCTGGAGTCTGCGCAAGGACGTGAACCTGGCCTACATCGGCCTGATGGCGTATCTTTTGCTGCTGTTCGGGGAAATGCTGGCCTCCCGGCAGCAGCTCCGGTTTGAGAAGGTGTGCCTGTGTCTGGCAGCCGGTGTGCTGTTTCCCTATCTGCTGACCGCCATGGTCCGCATCCGGGCCATGTACGCCGGTGCTGACCAGACGGATACCAGCCTGGGTAAGTTCTTCATTCTCATTCCCTGCGTCCTGGCCTTTACGGCGGATTCCGCCGCCTACTTTGTGGGCAGGGCACTGGGCAAGCACAAGCTGGCCCCCGTCATCAGCCCCAACAAGACCGTGGAGGGCGCCGTGGGCGGTGTCGTGACCACGGTGCTGCTGATGCTGCTCTACGCCCTGATTCTTGACAAGGCTTTCCATTTTGATGTGGTTTACTGGTACGCCATTGTCTACGGACTTCTGGGCTCCACGGTGTCCATCGTGGGGGATCTGACCTTCTCCGTCATCAAGCGGCAGATGGGCATCAAGGACTACGGCAACCTGATCCCCGGCCACGGCGGCATTCTGGACCGGTTCGACAGCATGATGCTGGTGGCCCCCGTGACGGAGCTGCTGCTTCTGATGCTGCCTCTGGCCGTGCCCATGGCGGGAGTGGGCTGATATGGTAAAGTGTATTTCCGTCCTGGGCTCCACCGGCTCCATTGGCCGTCAGACCCTGGACGTGGCCCAAAAGCTGGGGATCCCCATCTGCGCCCTGACAGCCGGTTCCAACGTAGAGTGGATGGAGGAGCAGTGCAGAGCCTTCCGCCCCAGGCTGGCGGTTATGGCATCAAAAGAAGCGGCAAGGGAGCTGCAACGACGCCTGACCGACCTGCCCATGGAGATTCTCTCCGGAAAGGAGGGGCTTCTGAAGGCCGCCTCCATGGAGGAAGCGGACACGGTCATTACCGCCGTGGTGGGCATGGTGGGCCTGGAGCCTACCCTGGCCGCCATTCGGAAAGGCAAACGCATCGGCCTTGCCAACAAGGAGACGCTGGTCTGCGCGGGGCCTCTGGTGATGGAGGAGGCGGAGCGGTACGGCGCGGAGATTATTCCCGTGGACTCGGAGCATTCCGCCATCTTCCAGTGCCTGGCCGGCTGCCGGGACAGAAGCCAGGTTCGCCGCCTGATTCTCACCTGCTCCGGTGGCCCCTTCTTCGGAAAAAGCCGGGAGCAGCTTCAGAACGTGACAAAAGCGGACGCTTTGAAGCACCCCAACTGGAACATGGGGGCCAAGATCACCATCGACTGCGCCACCCTCATGAACAAGGGGCTGGAGGTTATGGAGGCCATGGCCCTGTACGGAATGCCTCTGGAGCGGATGTCCGTGGTGATTCACCGGCAGAGCGTGGTGCATTCTCTGGTGGAATATGTGGACGGGGCGGTGCTGGCCCAGTTGGGCAGCCCCGATATGCGTCTGCCCATCCAGTTGGCCCTGACCTGGCCGGAACGGGCGGTTTGCCCCGCACCGGAGTTGGATTTGCTGACCTGCGGCAGCCTGACCTTCCAGGCCCCCGACCTGGAAGCCTTTCCCTGCCTGGGCCTTGCCATGAATGCGGCCAGAGCGGGCGGCACTGCCGGAGCGGTGCTGAACGGGGCCAACGAGGCGGCGGTGGGCCTGTTCCTGGAGGACAGAATCGGATTTTTTGACATCCCCAGGCTGGTGTCAGGGGCTATGGATACCGTTCCCTTTGAGGAAAACCCGGACTTAAGCCGGATTCTGGAGGCGGACCGTCTGGCCCGTCAATATGTACGCGAACACACAGGAGGCTGATTCCTTGTATTTTCTCTATATTTTATTTGCCATTCTGATTTTTAGCTTTCTCATCGCCATCCATGAGTTTGGCCACTTCATCACCGCCAAGCTCTTCGGCGTGAAGGTCAACGAGTTTTCCATCTGCATGGGCCCCGCCATCTGGAAGAAGCAGAAGGGCGAGACCCTGTACGCCATCCGCTGTATTCCCATCGGCGGCTACTGCGCCATGGAGGGCGAGGACGGCGACAGTGACGACCCCAGAGCCTTCGGCAACGCCAAATGGTGGAAAAAGCTGATTATTCTGGTGGCAGGCGCGGCCATGAACGTTCTGACCGGCCTGGTGCTGATGATCCTGATGGTGGGCCTCTGCTCCGGCTTTTCCCGGCTGGGCAAGCCGGTGCTGGAAAGCGTGGAGCCGGGCAGCTCCCTGGAGGGCTATTTACAGGCGGGAGACCGGATCTATGAGATCGACGGCGAGCGGGTCTACACCGACAAGGACCTGACCTTCCTGCTGAGCCTGAACCTGTCCGGCAAGGGAGACGTTCATGATGTCACCGTCATACGGAACGGCCAGAAAATCTTCTTCGACGACCTGAACATGGAGCCCCGGGAGCTGCCCATGGAGGACGGCACCACGGGTATGCGCTACGGCATGAACACCGTCACGGAGGAGCGGAATCTGGCAAACACCCTGTCCTACGGCTGGAACAGTTGCCTGAACTATGGCCGCACCGTGCGCCTGAGCCTGCAAATGCTCTTTAGGGGCGATGTGGGAATGGATGACATGGGCGGTCCCGTGGTTATTGTGAAGACCATCGCTGACCTGGGTACTCAGTCGGGGGACTTATCGACCGGTTTCTGGAACGTGATTTCCTTCGGAGCCTTTATCGCCGTCAACCTGGGACTGATGAACCTGCTGCCCATCCCCGCTCTGGACGGCGGCCGGGTGGTGGGCGTGATCCTCACCACAGCCATCGAGGGCGTCACAAAGAAAAAGCTGAATCCCAAGGTGGAGGGCTATGTCCACGCCGTGGGCATGGTGCTGCTGCTGATCCTCATGGCGTTCATCATGTTCAAGGATGTCATCGGCCTGTTCCGCTGACGCCATCCCTCTGTAGGGGAGGGTCATGACCCTCCCGGCAGAATGCAAAAGCGTTTTGCACCATTTTTCGGCGAATACAAATAAAACTCCCTGCGGATTCGCCCCAATTTGTTCAAAAATCGGGGGCCTGCCGCCGGGAGGGTCATGACCCTCCCCTACAGGCGGTTAAAAGATGCTGATTTTATACCGGCCCTTACAGGCGGTCTATCGTGAGGTAATCCCTATGACAAGACAGATTCATGTGGGCAATGTGGCCATTGGCGGCGGCGCGCCGGTGTCCATTCAGTCCATGCTCAATACCAAAACCACCGATGTGGAAGGCTCTCTGGCCCAGCTTCGGGCACTGGCCGCCGCGGGCTGCGAAATTGCCCGGGTAACGGTTCCCAATCGGGAGGCCGCCGAAGCCTTTGCCCGGCTTGTGAAGGAGTCTCCCCTGCCCCTGGTGGCGGACATCCATTTTGACTACCGGCTGGCCATCGCCGCCGCGGAGGGAGGCGCCGCAAAAATTCGCATCAACCCCGGAAACATCGGCGGCGAGGATCGGGTCAAAGCCGTGGTGGACGCCTGCGGCAGCCGGGGCATCCCCATCCGCATCGGCGTCAACGGCGGCAGTCTGGACAAGGAATTGCTGGAAAAGTATGGCCATCCCACGGCGGAGGCTCTGGTGGAAAGTGCCTTTTCTCATCTGGAGCTGCTGGAAAAGCAGGGGTTCTATGACGCCTGCGTGTCCATGAAGTCCTCCACGGTGCCCACCATGGTGCAGGCCGCCCGGCTGTTCCGGGCCCAGTGCGACTACCCCCTGCACATCGGCGTGACGGAGACCGGCCCGGTGCGCATGGGCCTTATCAAGTCCGCCATGGGCATCGGGGCCTTACTGCTGGACGGCATTGGCGACACCCTCCGGGTCTCCCTGACCGCCGATCCGGTGGAGGAGGTCTACGCCGCAAAGGAAATCCTCAAAGCCGCCGGTCTTCGGAAATCCGGCGTCAACATCGTCTCCTGCCCCACCTGCGGCAGAACCTCCATCGACCTCATCGGTCTGGTGGAGCAGGTGGACAAGGCTCTGCAAGATTGCCAGAAGCCCATCACCGTGGCAGTCATGGGCTGCGTAGTCAACGGTCCCGGAGAAGCCCGGGAGGCCGACGTGGGCATTGCCGGCGGCGACGGCTGCGGCCTCATTTTCCTGAAGGGGCATCCAAAGGAAAAGGTTCCCTATGAAGACCTGCTGCCCGCTCTGCTTTCCTACATCGAAAAATTATAAAAACTCATCGGGTTAAATCCGAAATCGGCGAATGGCACCCACTGTAGGGGAGGGTCATGACCCTCCCGGCGGCAAACGCCTGCAATCACGAACGAATTTGGGCGAATCCGCATGGAGTTTGATTCGTATTTGCCGAAAAATGGTACAATCCGTTTCTGCATACTGCCGGGAGGGTCATGACCCTCCCCTACAGTAGATGTTGCGAAAACGTGCGTGCCCAAAAAACGCAAGGTTTCAAGCCGCCTCTACCGGCGGCTTTTTTTAAAGGAGTTCTATGGCATCGTATATTCCGTTTTTACAAATGTTTTCTCAATATCGCCCGCCGGAGCCGCTGGACCGTCTGCTGGGAGAAAGCGTCATCCGGAACGCGGAGCTGGATCTGGAAAACCGGGCCATTTTGCTGGAGCTGCAATGTCCCCGGTATATCCCCGCCCGGCTGCTGGAGCAGGCTTCCTATGATCTGACGGGCCTGTACGATGTGCGCCGGGTGGAGCTTTACCCCCATTTCCCGCCGGAAACCCTGCAGGAAGTGGAACCCCAGGAGCTGCTGCTGCAATTTGTTGCGCTGGACTCCCGCTCCCGGGCCAGTCTGGCCGGGGCCAGGTGGGACTGGCAGGGAGACAAGCTCACCGTCACCCTGGCGGCCAACGGCAAAAAGGAGCTGGAGGCCTGCGTCCCCGGCGTGTGCCGGTATCTCTCTGACCGGTTCGGCCGAAGCGTCACCCTGGACATCGTCTCCGGTTCGGAGCTGGAAGGGCAGGCCCTCTATCAGCAGATGGAGGATATGCGCCTCAAGCTGATGCGGCAGATACCCGCTGCCCCCCAGTCCGCCCCAAAACCGGACCAGCCCAAGGCAGCCCCCACACCCTCCTGCGGCGGGGAAACCATCTTCGGCAAGCCCTTCGTGGATCAGCCCATTCCCATCAAGAACGTGACCCTGGATATGCGGACGGTGTGCGTGGTGGGCAGGGTCTTTGGCGCGGATCACAAGGAGCTGACCCGGAACAACGCCATTGTGGTGAACCTCGATATCACCGACTACACCGGCTCCATTCGCATCAACCGCTACTTCCGGGAGCGGGACCTCCAAAAGGGCCAGGCCATTGTGGAGGCCGCCCAGGTGGGCACCTGGGTCAAGGTGCTGGGCAAGCCCATCATCAACCGCTTCGATAATGAAATGGTTCTGGACCCCATCGCCATCCTGCCCTACAAGGCTCCCAAGCGGCTGGACACCGCCAAAGACAAGCGGGTGGAGCTGCATCTGCACACCAATATGTCCAACATGGACGCCCTGACCGATACGGGCACCGCCGTCAAGCAGGCCGCCGCCTGGGGCCACAAGGCCATCGCCATCACGGACCACGGCTGCGCCCAGTCCTTCCCCGACGCCATGAAGGCGGCCTCCAAGGCCAAGGTGGCGGGTACGGAGGACAACATCAAGATACTCTACGGCTGCGAAGGATATTATGTAAATGACGTGGACGACCGGATCGTGGTTCACGGCCCCGGAATCCACCGCTTTGACCAGGAATTTGTGGCCTTCGATTTGGAGACCACGGGCCTTTCCTCCCTGACCGATGAGATCATTGAAATCGGCGCGGTGATTCTGAAGGCGGGGCAGGAGGTGGACCGGTTCCAGGCCTTCGTGGACCCGGGCCGGAGCCTGACCCAGAAGGTGGTGGATCTGACCGGCATCACGGACCAGATGCTGATGGGCGCGCCGAAGATTCAGGAGGTGCTGCCCCAATTTCTGGCGTTCTGCGGAGACCGGCCCCTGATTGCCCACAACGCCGACTTCGACGTGGGCTTCATTGCCGCCGCCTGCCGCCGTCAGGGGCTTTCCTATGAGCCTACCTATGTGGACACCCTGATTCTGGCCCAGAATCTGATGCCGGAGCTGGGCAAGTTTAAGCTGGACATTGTGGCCAACGCCCTGAGTCTGCCGGAATTCAACCACCACCGGGCAGCCGACGACGCTCTGACCTGCGGCCTGATTTTTGACCGGCTCAGCCGCCGTCTGGAGGAAATGGACATCCACGACCTGCCCGGCATCAACCCCGCCATGCCCGCCCTTCGTGCCAAAAATAAAATCGGCGACCGTCATGCCCGCCACATCATTCTCATTGCCAAGAATCAGATGGGCCTGCGGAACCTGTACCACCTCATTTCCCTGAGCAATCTGCAATATTTCAAGCGAAACCCCCGGATTCCCAAGTCGGAGCTGATGACCTACCGGGAGGGCCTCATCATCGGCGCGGCCTGTGAGGCCGGTGAGCTGTTTCAGGCCATTGTCAACCACAAAAGCCAGGAGGAGCTGGAGCGCATCGCCTCCTTCTACGACTATCTGGAGATTCAGCCTCTGGACAACAACCGCTTCATGCTGGAAAAGGGACTGGCCCGGGACGAGGAGGAGCTGCGGGAGTACAACCGCACCGTCATTCGCCTGGGGCAGATTCTGGGAAAGCCGGTCTGCGCCACGGGGGACGTCCACTTCCTGAACCCGGAGGACGAAATCTACCGCCACATTCTGCTGGCTACCAAGGGCTTTGACGACTGCGACAAACCCAACCCCTTGTACTTCCGCACCACCGACGAGATGCTGAAGGAATTTGCCTATCTGGGGGAGGAAAAGGCCTACGAGGTGGTGGTGAAGAACACCAACCTGATCGCCGATATGTGCGAGACCCTGCGGCCTGTCCCCCACAACCTGTTCGCCCCCTCCATTGAGAACTCCGTGGAGGATCTGAAGGCCCTGGTCTATGGAAAAATGCACCGGCTCTACGGCGAAAATCCGCCGGAGCTGATTACCAAGCGGGTGGAAACGGAGCTGCACGACATCATCACCTGTCACTACGACGTGATCTATATGTCCGCCCAGAAGCTGGTGCAGAACTCTCTGGAGCATGGCTATCTGGTGGGCTCCCGTGGCTCCGTGGGTTCCTCCATTGTGGCCTACATGGCGGGCATCACCGAGGTCAACTCCTTCCCGCCCCACTACCGGTGTCCCAACCCGGACTGCAAATTCACCACCTTCGACGTACCCAAGGGCTACGGCTGCGGCGCGGATCTGCCCGACGCGGTCTGCCCCAAGTGCGGCAGCAGGTTTGAAAAGGACGGCTTCAACATCCCCTTTGAGACCTTCCTGGGCTTCGGCGGCGACAAGGTGCCGGACATCGACCTGAATTTCTCCGGCGAGTATCAGGCCAAGGCCCACGCCTACTGTGTGGAGATGTTCGGAAAATCCCATGTGTTCCGGGCGGGAACCATCGGCACCGTGGCGGAGAAAACCGCCTTCGGCTATGTGAAGAAGTACCTGTCCGAGCGGAGCATGACCGCCTCCAAGGCGGAGGAAAACCGTCTGGCCGCCGGCTGCGTAGGTGTCCGGCGCACCACCGGTCAGCACCCCGGGGGCCTGGTGGTCATTCCCCAGGAGAACGAGATCTGGGACTTCTGCCCGGTGCAGCATCCGGCGGACGACCCCTCAGCCGACACCATCACCACCCACTTTGAATACCACTCCATGGAGGAAAACCTGCTGAAGCTGGATATGCTGGGCCACGATGACCCCACCATGATCCGCATGATGGAGGACTTAACCGGGGTGGACGCCCAGAAGATTCCCCTGGACGACAAGGATACCATGTCCATCTTCACCTCCTCCAAGGTGCTGGGCTATGAGAACGACCCCATTCTGGGGCCCACGGGAGCCGTGGCCATTCCGGAGTTCAACACCCGCTTCACCCGGGGTATGCTGATGGACACCATGCCCACCCGGTTCGATACCCTGCTGCGGCTCTCCGGCTTCTCCCACGGCACCGATGTATGGCTGGGCAACGCCAAGGATCTGATTGTCAGCGGCACGGCCTCCGTTGACCAGGCCATCGGCTGTCGGGACGACATCATGCTCTACCTCATTTCCTGCGGAATGCCGGAAAAGCGGTCGTTTAAAATCATGGAGGCCGTCCGAAAGGGCCGGGGTCTTCCCGAGGGGGCCGAGCAGGAGATGAAGGACGCCGGTGTGCCGGACTGGTATATCGAATCCTGCAAAAAAATCAAGTACCTGTTCCCCAAGGCCCACGCGGTGGCCTACGTCATGATGGCCTTCCGCATTGCCTGGTTCAAGGTGCATCACCCCCTGGCCTTCTACGCCGCCTACTTCTACCGCCGCAGCCAGAAGGGCGGCTTCGACGCGGCCATGATGACCCGGGGCATGGAGGAGGTCAAGGCCCACATTGCCGCCATCGACGGAAACGAGGACGCCACGGACAAGGACGGAGACCTGCTGACCACCCTGGAGGTGGTGTACGAGTTCTACCTCAGAGGCTTCAGCTTCGCCCCCATGAGCCTGTACGAATCCCACGCCACCAAATTCATCATCAAGGACGGGAAGCTGCTGCCGCCCTTCGTCTCCGTGTCCGGCCTGGGCGAAACCGCCGCCTGGGACATTCTGGAGGGCCGGAAGGGCAAAACTTTCATTTCCATCGAGGAATTTTCCGCCGCCTGTCCCAAGGTGTCCAAAACCCACATCGAAAACCTGAAGGCCGCCGGAGCCTTCGGCGATTTGCCCGATACCAGCCAGGTCAGCCTGTTCTGACCGTCCCCGCAAAGCGAAACGGAAATTTATAAACCACCCGTAGGGGAGGGTCATGACCCTCCCGGCGGCAGGTGCCTGCGATTTCCAAACATTTTGGGCGAATCCGCAGGGAGTTTGGTTCGAGGTCGCCGAAACATGGTACAATTTGTTTTTGCGTACTGCCGGGAGGGTCATGACCCTCCCCTACGGGTGGTGTGTTAAACGGAAATTTATCAGCCTCTACGGTTGCGCAGGGCAGGAAAATGTGGTATTATAGTATAAAAATAAACCAAGAAGGTGATACAATATGCAAGATACCGGCAGACAGTTTCATATTCACTGCGTAGAAGGGGATGTAGGTCGCTACTGCATCCTCCCCGGGGACCCTGGGCGGTGCGAATCCATCGCAAGACTCTTTGACAATCCCGTCCACATCGGCATGAACCGGGAATACAACATTTACACCGGCTACCTTTTAGGCGAAAAGGTCTCCGTCTGCTCCACCGGCATCGGCGGTCCCTCCGCCTCCATCGCCATGGAGGAGCTGCACAACATCGGCGCCCATACCTTCATCCGGGTGGGCACCTGCGGCGGCATCGACCTGGATGTGAAATCCGGCGACATCGTGGTGGCCACCGGCGCCGTCCGCTTTGAGCATACCTCCGTGGAGTACGCCCCCATCGAATTCCCCGCCGTAGCGGACCTGGATGTGACCCTGGCACTGCGTCAGGCCGCCCTGGCCGCCGGTAAGGACACCCATGTGGGCGTGGTCCAGTGCAAGGATGCCTTCTACGGTCAGCATGACCCGGAGAGAATGCCCGTCTCCTACGAGCTGCTCCGGAAGTGGGAGGCCTGGAAGCGGCTGGGAGTCAAGGCCAGCGAAATGGAGTCCGCCGCTCTGTTTGTGGTGGCCGCCGCCCTGGGGGTCCGGTGCGGAAGCTGCTTCCATGTGGTCTGGAACCAGGAGCGGGAGAAGGCCGGCCTGGATCAGCGCATGACCGAAGATACCACCGCCGCCGTCCGGGTAGGCGTGGAAGCTCTGAAGCTCCTCATCAGGCAGGACAAGGGCCTGGCATAAACTTCTTTTCAGACGAGACCGCTGCCCCGAGGCAGCGGTTCCGTTTTTCGAAACGGTGTGGGGTAATGGCGAAAACAAGGGGGAGATTGGTCTTTTTGTCTATTTTCCGCAAAAAAAAGCGGGAAGATTCGGCATTATTTTGCCCTCCAACGGGCTGAAAAACTGTTGCCTTTCCGCCGGAAGCAATGCTATAATGACGCTGTCTGTGCCGGGCCCCTCCGGAACACAGAAAAAGAATGGACGTATGAATTAAAGTGAGGTATCTTCCAATGATAGCACATGGCAAAGAGATCAAGGTATTCTGCGGCAATTCCAATCCCAAGTTCGCGGCGGGCGTCTGCGATGAGCTGGGCCTGAGTCTGGGCAGAAGCGAAGTAAAGGCTTTTGCCGACGGCGAAGTGTCCGTCTCCGTAAACGAGACCGTCCGCGGCTGCGACGTGTTCGTCGTGCAGTCCACCTGCAACCCCGTCAACAACAATCTGATGGAGCTGCTCATCATGATCGACGCGTTCCGCCGGGCTTCCGCAGGGCGCATCACCGCTGTGATTCCCTATTTTGGCTATGCCCGCCAGGACCGCAAGGCCAAGGGCCGCGACCCCATTTCCGCAAAGCTGGTTGCCAACATGATCACCGCCGCCGGCGCGGACCGGGTCCTGACCATGGACCTCCATGCCGCCCAGATTCAGGGCTTCTTCGACATCCCTGTGGACAATATGCTGGGCTCCCCTGTGTTTGTGAAGTACTATATGGATAAGTTCCCCGAGGACCGGTTCGACCACAGCAACTTCGTGGTGGTCTCTCCCGACGCCGGCTCCGTGGCCCGGGCCCGGAACTTCGCCGCCAAGGTTCACATGGACCTGGCCATCGTGGACAAGCGCCGCCAGAAGGCCAACTTCTGTGAGGTCATGAACGTCATCGGCGATGTGAAGGACAAGACCTGCATCCTCTATGACGATCTGGTGGACACCGCCGGTTCCCTGTGCAACGCCGCCGCCGCTCTGGTGGAGGTGGGTGGAGCCAAGGAGGTCTATGCCTGCGCTTCCCACGGTGTGCTGTCCGGCCCCGCCCTGGAGCGTGTGGAAAACAGCTACATCAAGGAGCTGATGGTGCTGAACACCATTCCCATGCGGGGTGGCTACACCGGTCAGAAGATCCGTCAGTTGGATGTGGCCCCCCTGTTCGCCAAGGCCATCAACCGGGTCTATACCGAGACCTCCATCTCCAGCCTGTTCTGATGTTTTCAAAGCCCGCGGCGGATTTTCTGATTGTGGGCCTGGGGAACCCCGGCAGGCAGTACCTGAAAACCAGGCACAACGCCGGCTTCCGCGCTCTGGAAGCTCTGGCGAGCCAGCTTTCCTGCCCTGTTGACAAAGGAAAGTTTCAGGGGCTTCTGGGCCAGTGTACCCATGAGGGGCTGAAGCTGGTGCTGCTGATGCCCCAGACCTATATGAACCTGTCGGGAAACAGTGTGGCCCAGGCAGCACGGTTTTACAAGCTGCCGCCGGAACGGGTGATCGTCCTGTGCGACGACATTTCCCTGGAACCGGGTCGCCTCCGGGTACGGGCCGATGGCTCCGCCGGGGGACACAATGGGCTGAAAAGCATCATTGCCCAGTTGGGGAGCCAGAGCTTTCCCCGGGTAAAAATCGGGGTGGGTGCCAAACCCCATCCGGACTACGACCTGGCCGACTGGGTTCTGGCCACCTTCACAGCCCAGGAGGAAAAGGCCCTGGCTGAAATCTGGGACCGGGCTGCGGAGGCGGCACTCCTGGCGGCCACCCAGGGTCCCGAAAAAGCGGCCTGCCGTTTTAACGGGAAATAAGGAAAATTATATGGAACTTTCACGGAAAGGGGAGTTTTTCCCCTTTCCGCGTTCCTGCGTGGAGAGATTCAACGCAAACGGGTAAAATTCCGTTTACGCACCCGTAGGGCGGGGGACAGCCAGCACCGGGCACCGAAAATTCCGAATGCAATAGCATCGAACATCCCGCACCGATTTACCCGTACAGTGGATTGCAGGTTTTATCGGTGATGCCCACGGATTCGCAACTGCCCGGCGGGGGCATGCCCCCGCCCTACAGAAGCGGTAAATTACATTTTTCCGGTGAAAATGGAACCGAAAGGAGAATCCCATGGAATTGCTTCTGAAAAAGCTGACGGAGCTGCCTGAGTTTGTGACCCTTCTGGAACAAGCGGAGCAGGGCGGCGCCGCCGCGGTCACAGGTCTGGCCCAGATCAACCGGAGCCATCTGATTGCCGGGCTTTACGCCCTGGGCAAACGGCCTGTGGCGGTGATCTGTCAGGATGATCTGGCGGCCAAGCGGCTGCAGGAGGAGCTGAAGGCCTTTCTGAATATCGAGGCCCCGGTGCTGCCGGGACGAGACCTGAACCTTTATGGCGGGGCTGTCACCTCCAGAGCCTGGGAGCAGCGGCGTCTGCGGCAGCTATACGCCCTTGCCAACGGTGAAACCCGGCTGCAAATCTTCTCCTGGGAGTCTATGAGTCTGCGGACCATGCCCCGGGAGCTGCTGTGCGGCGTGTCCTTCCGGCTTCGGGTGGGGGATCAGTGGGAGCAGGAAGCCCTGCTGACCCGGCTGGTTTCCATGGGCTACAGCCGCTGCTCCATGGTGGAGGGCCCCGGCCAGTTCGCCCTCCGGGGCGGCATCCTGGATCTGTTCTCCCCCGGCTCGGAGCAGCCAATCCGGGCCGAGTTCTTCGGCGACGAGCTGGACACCATGGGGACCTTTGACCCCGATACCCAGCGGCGGACGGAGAATGTGGAGGAGCTTCTGATTCTCCCTGTGGCGGAGGCCCAGCCGGGGCTTCATCCCGAAGGCTCTGCCGGTCTAGCCCGGGCGCTTCGTTCCCTGGCGGCCCGGCAGCGACGGAGAAAGAATCTTAATGAGCCTCTGATCCGCACCCTGGAGCAGGACGCCGAAAAGCTGGAAAACAACGTGACCCTCACCGGCGCGGACCGGTATCTGTCCCTCATGTATCCCACCATGGCCACGGCCCTGGACTATGTGCCCCAGGATGCCTTGATCGTGCTGTGCGACCACGGAAATCTGCGCCGGGCCTCCAACCGGTTTACAGAGGAATTCGGCCTCCAACTGGACAGCCTTTTGCAGGCGGGCACCATCGCCGGTGAGCTGTGCGACCTGTGCTGGCAGTGGGAGGACTTCTGCCACTGCCTGAAAGGCCGGCCCGTTGCCTATCTGGACGCCTTCGCCGGAGCCGCCTATCCCCAGGACCGGCCTCCCATGGACCTTCTGAATCTGACGGCAAAGCAGCTTCCCGGCTACGGCGGCAATCTGGAAACCGCCGCCTCGGACCTGGCCCATTACCAGAAGCTGGACTTCTGCAGTCTGGTGCTGTGCGGCTCCCGCCGGAGGGCGGAGCTGCTGCAAACCATGCTCCGGGACAAGGGCCTGAGCTGCTTTTTGGCCTTTCCCCTGACCTCCATGCCCAAGCCCGGCCAGATTCTTCTGGCGGAAGGGAACCTGCCCTTCGGCATGGAGTACCCCGATCTGAAGCTGGCGGTTCTCACGGAGGGCCAGCTTATGGTGCGGCAGGCCCCCAAGGCCAAGCCCAAGAAAACCGGCTCCACCAACCGGCAGAAGCTGGCTTCCTTTACGGACCTGTCCCCCGGCGACCTGGTGGTCCATGACCAGTACGGCATTGGACGGTATGTGGCCATGGAGCAGATTCGGGTGGACGGCGCGGTGAAGGACTATATCAAAATCGCCTACCAGGGCTCCGACATTCTCTATGTCCCCGCCACCCAGCTTGACCTTATCAGCAAATACATCGGCGGCGGCGGAGACGACGCTCCGGTGAAGCTGAACAAAATGGGCACCGACGCCTGGCAGAAGGCCAAAACCAAGGCACGAAAAGCCGCCAGGGACATGGCCGACGAGCTCATCAAGCTCTACGCCACCCGGAAGGGGGAGACCGGCTACGCCTTTGCCGCGGATTCCCCCTGGCAGCGGGAATTTGAGGATCGCTTCCCCTACCCCGAAACCGACGATCAGCTCCGCTGCATCGCGGAAATCAAGCGGGATATGGAGTCCCCCGTACCCATGGACCGGCTTCTGTGCGGCGACGTGGGCTTCGGCAAGACGGAGGTGGCCCTGCGGGCGGTGATGAAGGCAGTGCTGGACGGCAAGCAGGTGGCCATACTGGTGCCCACCACGGTGCTGGCCCAGCAGCATTATATGACCACCGTCAGCCGCTTCCGGGGTTTTCCCGTGAATGTGGATGTGCTGAGCCGGTTCCGCACGGCGGCCCAGCAGAAGAAAACCTTACAGGATCTGCGGGCAGGCACCGTGGACATCGTCATCGGCACCCACAAGCTGCTGCAAAAGTCCGTCCAGTTCAAGGATCTGGGCCTGCTGGTGGTGGACGAGGAGCAGCGCTTCGGCGTCACCCACAAGGAACGGCTGAAGGAAATTTCCAAGGGGGTGGATGTGCTGACCCTGTCGGCCACCCCCATTCCCCGGACCCTCAACATGGCCCTGTCCGGCATCCGGGATATGTCCACCATCGAGCAGCCCCCCGCCGACCGCTACCCCGTTCAGACCTTCGTCATGGAGCATAAGACCCCCATTCTGGACGACGCCATTCGCCGGGAGGTGCAGCGGGGCGGACAGGTCTACTATCTGCACAACCGGGTGGAGACCATCGAGCGGTGCGCCGCCGCCATGCATGAGAGAATGCCGGACATCACCATTGCCGTGGCCCACGGAAAAATGAGCGAGGACGCCCTCAGCGACGTGATGCAGGCCATGGCCGACGGAGAGATTCAGGTGTTGGTATGCACCACCATCATCGAGACCGGTCTGGACATTCCCAACGTAAACACCCTGATTATCGAAAACGCCGACCGGCTGGGTCTGAGCCAGCTCCACCAGCTCCGGGGCCGGGTGGGCCGCTCCAGCCGCCATGCCTTCGCCTACTTCACCTACCGGCCGGACAAATCCCTGACGGAGGTGGCGGAAAAGCGGCTGTGCGCCATCCGGGACTTCGCGGAGTTTGGCTCCGGCTTTAAGATTGCCATGCGGGACCTGGAGATTCGGGGCGCGGGCAATCTGCTGGGCGCGGAGCAGTCGGGCCACCTGATGTCCGTGGGCTACGATATGTACCTGAAGCTGCTGGACGAGGCGGTCCGGGAGCAGCAGGGCAAGGAGCCGCCGGAGCCGGAGTGTACCGCCGACCTGAATATCACCGCCAACATCGACAAGACCTATGTGGAGCGGGGCGAGGAGCGGATGGACCTGTACCGCCGTATGGCCGCCATCCGGTGCCGGGAGGACGCCGACGATCTGCTGGACGAAATTGTGGACCGGTACGGCGAGCCGCCCAAGGGGGTCCTCAATCTGGTGGATGTGGCCCTGCTGCGGGCCAAGGCCAAGGCCGCCGGCATCCGGGACATTCGCCAGCGGGGCGGCGAGGTGAGCTTCACCCTGACGAGCCTGGATCTTCAAAAGGTCAGCCGTATCTGCGGGGAGAATACCTACAAAAACCGGCTCTATTTCGCCGCCGATGCCAAGGAGCCCACCCTGCGCCTGAAGCTGGCTCCCGGTTCCGACAGTCTGCGCCAAAGCACCGCTTTCGTGGAGCGTTACGCCGCACAAGTGTAATGATTTTGTACCTATTCAGTCGCATAAAGGATTTCTCAAAATGTAGGGGAGGGTCATGACCCTCCCGGCGGCAGGCACCGGAATTTGCGGTCAAATTTGGGCGAATCCGCAGGGAGTTTGGTTCGAATTCGCCGAAATGCGGCGCGAATTGTTTTTTCGTACTGCCGGGAGGGTCATGACCCTCCCCTACAGTGGGTGTTGCAAAGAACGATTTTTTTGCTGCCTTTCGAAAGCCTGGCTGCGACTGAACAGTTACATGATTTCTTCAAAAAAAGGATGCAGATTGGTATCATTTGGTTCACATAATTGTTACATCTTGAAGCCGAAATGTAATTGCAATTTAGATGAAATGTGCTAGAATAGAGGCGTAGGCCCAGTGGGAAATCAGGAATCATGGACCGGGAGCAATCCCGCTTGAAAGATAGGAGCGATTACCATTAAAAGAGGAAAATTTGAACAGCCGAAGCACGCCGCCCCCAAGGGCAATGCCCGGCTGGAAAGGGATCACGCGCGTGTGTCCGGCAAGCCCCGGAAGCAGACTGCCCTGCGCAAAAAGCTGCTCATTGCCCTGGTCAGTCTGGTGGGCGCCCTGGCAGTGGGTACGGGCATCTTCCTCTGGATCTATTCCAGGGACGACGGGCTGATTTTTGACAATGTATATTTTATGGACCAAAATTTGGGTGGCATGACCCAGGAGGAGGCCCGGACCGTCATCGACAACCGGGCCAAAGAACTGTACAGCCAGAACCTGACCGTGGAGCTGCAGGACAGAAGCCTGGTGCTGACCCCGGACAATTCCAAGGCCCGGGTGGATGCCGAGGCCGCCGCTCAGGCTGCCTTCGACTACGGCCGGGAGGGCAATATGTTCCAGCGGGCCAAGGCCCGTTCCGCCGCCGCCCTCACCTCCTACACCCTGGACGCTTCGGCCTTCCTGTCTCTGGATGAAACCTATATCCGGGAGGCCGTGGACCAGTTGGGTGCGGAAATCAACCGGGATCTGGTCCAGACCGCCGTCACCGTCACGGGGCAGCAGCCGGATATGACCAAGTACGCCCTACCCCATGAGGAAGACCGGGAGGATGAGGAGGAAGATGAAAGCGACATCACCATCATCGACCCCCAGGAACCCTACTATATTGAGGACGGCCAGATTATGACCATCGTCAAGGGCGTCTCCGGCCAGAATCTGGATGTGGAGGCACTCTATACCCAGATTCTCACCGCCTATACGGAGGGAAATCTGACGACCATTTCCTCCACCTACATCGTTACGGAGCCTGACCCCATTGATCTGGAGGCCCTGTTTGCCCAGTATTGCATCGTCCCCGTAAACTCCGAGCTGAACGAGGAAACCTACACCGCTACCAAGGAATCCCTGGGCTACGGCTTTGTGGTGGAGGAGCTGACACAGGATCTGGAAAAAGCCCAGCCGGGCCAGACCGTTACCACGGAATTTCAGATTATCATTCCCGAGCATACCAAGGCTTCTTTGGAGGCGGAGCTGTTCAAGGACACGCTGGTCTCCATCAAGACCGGTCACACCTCCAACCGGAAGCGTACCCGGAACCTGGAGCTGGCCTGCGAGGCCATCAACGGCTACATCCTGAAGCCCGGCGCCACCTTCTCCTTCAACGAGGTGGTGGGCGAGCGGACGGCTGCCAAGGGTTACCAGGAGGCAGCGGTCTACTCCGGCATGAACACCGTGGAGGAGCTGGGCGGCGGCGTGTGCCAGGTGGCGTCCACCCTGTACTATGGCGCCCTGCTGGCCGACTTTGAGATTGTGGAGCGGGCCGTCCACACCTTCGCCGTGACCTATGTGGAGCTGGGCATGGATGCCACGGTCTACTGGGGCCACCTGGACTTCAAGTTCAAGAACAACACGGAATACCCTGTGAAGATCGAGATGTCCGTCCATGACGGCTATGTCTGGCTGGAGTATATCGGCACCGAGACCAAGGACTACTACGTTGAGATGGAGTGGGTCCAGAAGTCCCGCACCGATTGGGAAACCGTGGAGGTGGAGCTGACCGACGAAAACCGGGAAAAATACGCGGACTACGAAATCGGTGATACCATTGTGACCCCCTATACGGGCTACAAGGGAAGCACCTACAAGTGCAAGTACGACAAGGAGACGGACGAGCTGATTTCCCGGGAGTGGGAGGCGGACTCCACCTACGCCAAGCGGGATAAGCAGGTTCTGGTAGGCCCCGCCAAGCCGGAGCCCCCCACGGAGCCGCCCACGGAGCCGCCCACGGAGCCGCCTACGGAACCCCCCACGGAACCCACGCCTACGGAGCCGGAACCCACCGACCCGGAACCCCCGTCTGAAGGCGGCAACGAATAACACACAACCCGGTGCCTATATAAAGGCGCCGGGTCATTCGTTTTTCCCGCCCCATGTCATCCTTCGCTGCGTTTCGGATGACATGGGGGTGCGGTGTGAGTGGGCGATAAATTTCTGTTTACCGCGCCGCACCCGTAGGGGAGGGTCATGACCCTCCCGGCAGTATGCAAAAACAAATTGTACCATGTTCCGGCGAATTCGAACCGAACTCCCTGCGGATTCGCCCAAAATGGTTGGAAATCCCAGGTGCCTGCCGCCGGGAGGGTCATGACCCTCCCCTACGGGTGCAGTGCTATAAATTCGCGTTTTTCGTCTGTAGGGGCCGGATATCCGGCCCGGCGGGGTGAACCGATTCAAACTGCGCACCTGGGCGAATTCGTAACATTCTTCGTTTTTTCGGTTCTGCTCTGTCCCAACAGGTTTCGGGCCGGATATATCCGGCCCCTACAGGCGGTGTGCGATAAGTTTTGATTCTAAACGCAGCTGCCAGATTTGGAAAACTTTTCGCCTTGCCGTATAGTTTTACCGGTATTAGCAAACAATACCTCTGCAAACATGAAATAGGAGGTATTTCTCATGGGTAAAAAACCCTGCGCCAGGCGGCTGTTGGCGGTCTGGCTGACCCTTAGTGTGCTGTGTACCCTGCTGCCCGCCGCGGGGGCGGCGGAGGTGGAGACGGGAGCGGTGTATTGCTTCCAGTCCGCCGATTTTCAGGCCGGTTCCGAGGATACGCTGACCGGTATCTGCGTCACCGGCGTCCCCGGTCCTTCCGTGGGCCGGGTGCTGCTGGGGAGCCGGGTCATCCGCCCCGGTGACATTCTGACGGTGGGGCAACTGGATAACATGACCTTCAGCCCCGCCTCCAATGTGTCCCAGGAGGCCCGAATCACCTACCTGCCCATCTGCGGCTCCCGGGTGGAGGAGGAGGCAGTCATGACCATCTCCATCCGGAAGAAGGAAAACAAGCCCCCTGTGGCTCAAGACGGCAAGCTGGAAACCTACAAAAATTTGGAGAACACCGGCACCCTCAGTGCCAGCGACCCGGAGGGCGGTGCGCTGACCTACACCCTGGTGTCCCAGCCCAAGCGGGGAGACGTGGTCATCAACCAGGACGGCACCTTCACCTACACCCCCAAGAAGAACAAGGTGGGCAAGGACTCCTTCACCTTTACGGTGACAGACCCGGAGGGGGCGGTTTCCAACGAAGCCGTGGTGGAGCTTCAGATTCTGAAGCCGCTGGACAGCAGTGCCTACAAGGATGTGGAAAGCGGCCAGTTTGAGGCCATGTGGATGCGGAACACAGGCCTGTTCACCGGCACCCAGGTGGCCGGGGAGAACTGCTTCGGCCCCGACGACACCGTGAGCCGGGGGGATTTCCTGGCCATGGCCATGAAGCTGCTGGAGATTCCCCTGGACAAGGACCTGACCGCCTCGGGCTTTGCGGATCAGGGGGAGGCGGACCGGTGGCTGCTGCCCTATCTGGCAACCGCCATGCGTCTGGGTGTCGTTTCCGGCTCCCGGAAGGACGGACAGGTAGTGTTCCGCCCCAACGACCCCATCACCGGAGCCGAGGCCGCCGTACTGCTGGACAACATTTTGCAGCTTCCCGCCGGCGATGCCCAGGAGACCGGCGCCCCCGATTGGGCCGCCTCCGCGGTGCAGGCCATGTCCGGCACCGGTGTGGCGGTGGAGAACCCCAACGGGCAACTGACCCGGCTGGAGGCGGCGTCCATGCTCTACGCCGTCAGCAAGCTGGCAGACCAGGCCCCCGGCCTGGAGGTCTTCCGCCGCAACGACGGATAAGCCCCGCATAACGCAACCGTATTTCGATTTTCCTCTGTAGGGGCCGGATATATCCGGCCCGGCAGAGAAAACCGATTCGAACTGCGTACCAATGCGAATTCGTGACATTTTTCGTTTTGTCGATTCTGCTCTGTTCCATCAGGTTTCGGGCCGGATATATCCGGCCCCTACAGAGGGTGTGTTGTAAATTCCTATTTACAAGGTTGGGAAAAAGGAGTATAATAGGGGAAAAAAGTCGAAAGAGAAGGAGATTCTTATGATTCCATTCAAACGGCTGCTGCCGGAGGACCGGGAACGGGTCTACGACTGCTTCAACCGGGCCGGTCGGGAGGGCTGTGAGTATTCCTTTGTGAATCTGTACCTGTGGGGCAAGCAGTTGGCCGCCCGGGTGGGGGATTATTTTACGGTGTTTTCCCACTTCTATGGACATAGTATGTACCTTTTCCCGGCAGGGCAGGGGGACCTTCGCCCAGTGCTGGAGGCCCTGCGTCAGGACGCCGGTGAGCGGGGGATTCCCTTCCGCATGACCGCCATGACCAGGCAGGACTGCGACGATGTGGAGGCCGCCTTCCCCGGGGTATTCCAGTTCACCCCGGACCGGGACGGTTGCGATTACCTCTACGAGGTGGAGCATCTGGCGGAGCTGAAGGGGAAAAAGTACCAGCAGAAGCGCAATCACATCAACCGTTTTCTGGAGGCGGCCCCCCAATGGCATACGGAGGAAATCACCCCCGGACTGCTGCCGGTCTGCAGGCAGCTTCTGGACCGGTGGTACAGAACCCGTCTGGAGGAGGACCCCCACAGCAATTTCCATCTGGAGCAGTTGGCCACGGACCGGGCCCTGCGGTGCTACGAGGCACTGGCTTTGGAGGGGCTGATTCTGTTCAATGGGGAGGAGCCGGTGGCCCTGACCATGGGTTCCCGGCTGTCCGACACGGTGTTTGACGTCCATTTTGAGAAGGCGCTGGGGCTGTACCCCGGAGACTATGCCATGATTAACCAGTGCTTTGCCCGCTATATCCGGGACAAGTACCCCGAAATCCGTTACCTGAACCGGGAGGACGACATGGGTCTGCCGGGGCTGCGGAAGGCCAAGCTGTCCTACCACCCGGACCGGATGGTGGAGCAGTTCCGCTGCTTCGTGAAGGAGGACCTCTATGAGTCCTGAATACCGACCCTGCCGCCGGGAGGATATGCCCGCCCTGCGGGGGCTTTGGAAGGAGGCCTTCGGGGATTCGGACCGCTTTCTTGACCTGTTTTACGGCACCGCCTTCGCGACCGACCGGTGCCGGGTGGCCGCCGGGGAGGATACCGTTCTGGCGGCTCTTTACTGGTTTGACTGCGCCTGCGGCGGGCAGAGCATGGCCTACATCTACGCCGTGGCCACCGCGCAGGAGGCCCGGGGCAGGGGCATCGCTACGGCACTTTTGAAGGACACCCAGCGTCATCTGGAGGCCCAGGGGGTCCGGGGCCTGATTCTGGTGCCGGGGACGGCGTCGCTGGTTCGGTTCTACGCTCCCCAGGGGTTCGTCCCCTGCGCCCCCCAGGGAAGGATCAAAGCCGACGCGGCGGGGCCGGCGCTGCCCCTGAAGCCCGTAAGCCCCCGGCGCTACGGAGAACTGCGCAGAGAGCTTCTGCCCGAGGGCGGCGTGACCCAGGAGGGGGTCAGCCTGGACTTCCTGGCGGCTCAGATGAAGCTCTACGCCGGAAAGGATCTGCTGCTGGCAGCGGCTACGCAGGAGGACGGAAGCCTTTTGGCATCGGAGCTTCTGTGCGGCAACCCGGTGACGGCGGCTCCACGAATTTTGAAGGCTCTGCGGGTTCCAACCGGTATCTTCCGGGTTCCCTACCCAAAGGGACGGCCCTTTGCCCTGTTTAAGCCCCTGCCCGGCTGGCAGGGCCCCCCGCCCCAATACTTCGCGTTTGCTTTTGACTGACCCCTGTATCCTGAGCCATTCCGAAAAAACGCCCCGGCTCCTCGCTTGAGGAACCGGGGCGGTTCATTATTCCTTGACGGTGCCGTCGGGGTTGAACAGGGGCAGCTTTTCCAGGTACAGGATGTCCTTCCGGTCCTGGGCGTCGCCCTCGGCCAGAATCGCCATCCGGCCCACAATGTTGCCGCCGGCCTTGTTCACCAGGGCCTCCAGAGCGGCCAGGCTTTCGCCGGTGGAGATCACATCGTCCACAATCAGAATCCGCTTGCCCTTCATCTGCTCGGCGTCGGCAGTGTCCAGATACAGGTGCTGCTCCTTGGCGGTGGTGATGGAATGGACCGTGGATTCAAAGACGCCGGTCATGTACAGCTTGGGACCCTTCCGGGCCAGCATATACTTCCGGTCGCCGTGCTGACGGGCCATCTCGTGAATCAGGGGGATGCCCTTGGCCTCGGCAGTGATGAGATAGTCGTACTCCGGGGCGATTTTCAGCAGGTCCCGGGCGGTGGCCACGGTCAGCTCCTGGTCGCCAAAGATCACAAAGGCGCCGATGTACAGAGAATCCGACACCTTGCAGATGGGCAGGTCCCGCTCCAGGCCAGCGATTGTCATGCGATAAACCATAATCATTCCTCTCTCCTGTTCGCTCAGGGGCATCGCCCCCAAATTCTAATGCTTACAATTTATTGTAATGCTTATCGGGCCCAGTCAGCAAACGCACCCACTGTAGGGGAGGGTCACGACCCTCCCGGCGGCAGGCACCGGTATTTACTCACAAATTTGGGCGAATCCGCAGGGAGTTTGCTCGAATTCGCCGAAATGCGGCACGAATTGTATTTGCGTACTGCCGGGAGGGTCATGACCCTCCCCTACAGTGGGCGTTGCGAAGAACGATCATTTTGCTGCTTTTCAAAGGCCCTGCTGCGTTATGTCGATAAGCATTTTGATTATATCATCGGGGCGAAAAATGTCAAGATTTCGTCTGCAAAAAGCAGGAGACGATCCATAACCGCTTAAATGCGGACATTGCGGTTATTTGGTTCCGAAGATGCGGTCGCCGGCGTCGCCCAGGCCGGGGACGATGTAGGCGTGTTCGTTCAGCTTCTCGTCCACCGCGGCCACGAACATGTCCACATCCGGGTAGGCGGCACGGACGGCGGCGATGCCCTCGGGGGCGGCGATGATATCCATGAGGGTGATGTGCTTGCAGCCGTACTCCTTCAAAAATCCGATGGCAGCCACGGCACTGCCGCCGGTGGCCAGCATGGGATCCACGATGAACACTTCCCGCTCGTCAATGTCCTTGGGCAGCTTGCAGTAATACTTCACAGGCTCGTGGGTCTCCGGGTCCCGGAACAGGCCGATGTGGCCCACCTTGGCCGAGGGAATCAGGTCGATCATGGCGTCCACCATGCCCAGACCCGCCCGGAGAATGGGAACAATGGCCAGCTTCTTACCGGCCAGCACCTGGACCCTGGCTTTGGCTACAGGGGTTTCGATCTCCACCTCTTTGGTGGGAAGGTTCCGGGTGGCCTCATAGCACATAAGGGCGGAGATTTCGCCCACCAGCTCCCGGAACTCCTTGACCGGGGTGTCCTTGCTCCGCAAAATCGACAGCTTGTGCTGGATGAGAGGATGGTTCAATACGTTTACGCTACCCATATTCAATTTCCTTTCTGGTTTGTAGATTGGAGCCGCTCCAACCGCTCCCGCTCTGCCTGGGACAGGCGCAGATAATTGGGTTCCATGGCGGCGGCGTCTCCCGGCTCACCTGCCCGGATTTTCTCCAGAGCGGCCAGGGCTACGCCGCAGGCCCGCTGATGCCGCCGGTGTTCGGGGACCAGGTGAAACCGGGGCTGGGAAATACCTAAGGTATTATAACACAAACAGGCGCCATCGCCAACAAAAAATACTTCCTCCCGGAAATTTTCCAGGTCCTCCCCCAGCTCCTTCAGGCTGATGGCCCGGTCAGGCCGCAGGCGGGTGAGGACGCCGCCCTCCGCACGGAACAGGGCGTTATACACCTGGCTCCGGCGGGCGTCCATCACGGGACAGAGAATACCGCTTGACGCGCCCAGGCTCAGAGCCATGGATTCCAGGGTGGACACGCCGTACAGGGGCAGCTCCCGGCCCCAGGCAAAGCCCTTGGCGGCGGCCACGCCGATGCGGATGCCGGTGAAGCTGCCGGGTCCCCCTGCCACCGCCACAACGTCCACATCCTTTGGGGTCAGGCCGCAGGTGGTCAGCAGGTTCTGGGCCATGGACAAAATGGTTTGGCTGTGGGTCAGGCCCGTATTCTGATAGCTCTCGGCCAGGAGGCAGTCCTCCTCCAGGAGCGCCACGGAGGCCGCCTTGGCGGAGGTCTCAAAGGCTAAAATCCGCATCCATGTTCCCTCCTTCTATGGTGATGTGGCGTGTATCCTCCCGGCAGGGGTCCTTCTCAATGGTGACGGTGATGGGGTTTTCCATAGCCCCGGCCACATTTTCGCTCCACTCCACCACGCACACGCCGCCCCGTTCCAGATAGTCCTCCCAGCCGATGTCGAACAGGTCGTCCGCGCTTTTCAGGCGGTACATATCAAAATGGAACAGGGGCATACGGCCGCCTACGTATTCATTGACAATGGTATAGGTGGGGCTGGTCACCGGCTCCCGGATGCCCAGACCCCGGGCAATGCCCCGGGTGAAGGCCGTCTTCCCTGCCCCCAGGGTCCCCCGGAAGGCCAGCACCTGCCCGGGCCGCAGATGCTGAGACAGGGCTGCCCCCAGCTTTTCCGTCTCCTGGGGAGAGTGGGTCGTCACGTTCATGGAAAGTCCTCTTTTCTGTGGGTACTTCCAGCATTTTATCACAGTATGAGGAAATATGCAACGGATTTTCCGCGGCAACACCTGTAGGGGCCGGATATATCCGGCCCGAAACCCCGCGAAACAGAGCAGAACCAAAAAACGGCGGGATGTTACGGATTCGCATAGGTGCGCAGTTTGAATCAGTTTATACTGCCGGGCCGGATATATCCGGCCCATACAGAGGGTAAACTGAAATTCCGGAATGCGGAAACGGTGGTGGCGGGTATTTACTTCCGGGCGGTTTGGTGGTACAATATACGAAATTTCCCGAAGGAGACCCCCTTATGCAGTGGATCATCCGTATCATACAGAACTTTATAAAAAAGGGCGACTGGGTGCTGCTGTTTCTTTGCCTGCTGACCACGGGCTTCGGCTGCGTCATCATTTCCAGCGCCACCGATTATATGGGCAGCTCCCGGTTCCTGACGGTGCAGCTTGCCGCCACGGCTCTGGGCGTGCTGTTTTACATTCTGCTGACCAGCGTCAGCGTAGAGACCCTGGGGGAGCGGCGGGAGTTTTTGTTCCTGTTTAACGCTTTGCTGATTTTGCTCCTGATTCCCTTCGGCACCGATAACAACACCGGCAACAGAAGCTGGCTGGACTTCCCCTTTCTTCCGGTCAACATCCAGCCCGCCGAAATCTGCAAGATCACCTTCACCATCCTGCTGGCAAAGGTCATGCAGGCCAACCGGAACCGCATTTCTTCCCCAAAATCCGTGCTGTCCATGGCCTTCCATCTGATTTTCCTGGTGGGCCTCAACATGGTCATCTCCGGCGACGCCGGTGTTTCCCTGATTTTCGTGTTTATCTTCCTGGCCATGGCCTTCGCCGGCGGCGTGAAGCTGTGGTGGTTCCTGGGAGGCTTTGCCGGTATCGCGGCGGTGATGCCCTATGTCTGGACCAACCTGATGAAAACCTATCAGAAAAACCGGATTCTGGTGATTTTTGACAGCACCATCGATCCCCAGGGTCTGAATGAGCGCTGGCACATGAAGCACAGCCTCCTGTCTCTCACCGGCGGCGGCCTTTCCGGACAGGGTCTGTTCCACGGCGCCCGAACCCAGGTGGGCGCCCTGAACGCCCAGCATACGGACTTCGTGTTCTCCGCCATCGGAGAGGAACTGGGGCTACTGGGCTGTCTGTTCACCCTGCTGCTGCTGGCAGCAGTCACCTTCCGGGTCATCTATGTGGCGGTAAAGACGCCGGACTATATGAGCCGACTGGTCTGCGTGGGCATCGCGGCGGCTCTCATCTTCCAGGTCTGCGTCAATGTGGGGATGTGCCTGGGCCTGGTTCCGGTCATCGGACTGACCCTGCCCTTTATCAGCTACGGCGGCAGCTCCATCGTGTCCATGTATCTGGCCATGGGCGTGGTTTCCAGCATCCATGCCCATCCACACGGCGTCAGTCAAAGCCGCTATATCCGGCCAAGATAATTGATACCGCCCCGGACGGAAGGTTCGGGGCGGTATTTTTATCAGGTGATGTCCTTGCGGCTGTAATGCAGGAACCCGGCAGCCAGAAGCACCAGGCCGTAGCCCAGGCCCAGCAGCACCAGAGGCCAGTCCAGAGTGCCGGAGGTTACGATGTCCGCTCCCTCTGCGTAGCCGAAGGGGGTGATGTACTTTAAGAATTCACAGCTTTCGGAAATATTGGCGATCAGATTCAGGAAGTACAGCATGGTGGCCAGGCCCAGTCCCAGCCCCAGGCTGCCGCCCCGCAGGAAGGCGGACAGGCCGAAGCAGATCAGGCCGATTTCCACCTGCAGCAGGAAATAGGCTCCGTGCAGAAGCAGAATCTCCTTCCAGGGAATCGTCTCCCCGATGGCCACCATGGACAGCAGGCTGAGACCCAGGGCAGCCAGATTCAGAATCAGAATTTCCAGGCCCAGAGCGGCCAGCTTGCCGCCTACCACATAGGCCCGGCTCACGGGATGGGTCAGAAGAAACTCCGCCGTCCGCTCCTTTTCCTCCTTTGCCAAAGCGGAAATACCCCACAGGGCCGCGCAGAAGGCACCGCCCAGGCCCAGAATGTTGCCGCACTCCACGGCGTAGAACCCCGTCAGGGTGCCGAAATTCAGCCGGTCCATGCCAAAGGCCGCCGTGAAGCTGCCCATGGAGGAGAAAATCTGGCTGACCCCCTCCATCTGTCCCTTCATTTCCGGGAACAGAAACACGCAGACGGCAATGAGGAAACCAATGGCTCCCGTCCAGATAGCCAGTGCCGAAGCATTTCTGCGCAGCTCGTGCTTGATGAGTGTCATGCTTCCTCACCTCCCTGTTCATAATAGTGCAGGAAAATTTCTTCCAGATCCGGCTCGGAAATGGTCAGATCCCCGATGGGGCCCCGGGCCAGGGTTTGCAGCAGTGCCTGCATATCGCCGCCGTAGAGGAAGCTGACGGAATCCTCACCGGTTTTCAAATCCCGGATGCCGGTAAGCCCCGTCAAATCCGGCGCGCCGTGGACTGTGACCCGCTTGGCACTGGTCTGGGACAGGGCCTCCACCCGGTCGCAGGCAATGACACGGCCCTGCCGGATGATGGCGGCCCGGGTGCAGTTGCGCTGAATTTCCCACAGCACATGGGAGGACAGGAACACCGTGGTGCCCTCCTGATTCCGCTCCCGCAGAATCGTGAAAAACTCCCGCTGCATCAGGGGATCCAGGCCCCCGGTGGGCTCGTCCAGAATCAGAAGCTCCGGCCTGTGCTGGAGGGCACAGACGATTGCCAGCTTTTTCCGGTTGCCGAAGGACAGCTCGCTGACCTTCCGGGACGTGTCCAACTGAAGCCGCCGGCACAGCAGCTCCGCCTCCCGGCCGCAGTCCCGCTTTCGGAGTCCCGCCGACAGCTCCAGCACCTGCCGGACCCGCATACCGGGGTAAAACACCGCCTCGGAGGGCAGATAGCCCACCCGCTCCAGGATTTCCTTCCGGTTCTGCCGGATGTCCAGACCCAGGACCCTGGCACTGCCGCCGCTGTCCCGGATGAGGCCCAACAGCGTCCGGATGGTGGTGCTTTTACCCGCTCCGTTGGGGCCGATGAAGCCGAAAAACTCTCCCTGCTCCACGGTCAGATTCAGGTCCACAATTCCCCTTGCCTTGCCATAGTATTTTGTAAGATTTTGGGTCTCAATGGCGTTCATTCGCATTTCTCCTTTCTTGCGTTGGTTCTTCTTACCGCACCGCCCGTAGGGGAGGGTCATGACCCTCCCGGCGGCAAGAATCTGCTTTTAGCAATGAATTTGGGCGAATCCGCGGGAAGTTTGGTTCGAATTCGCCAAGCTGCGGCATGAGATGTTTTTGCATACTGCCGGGAGGGTCATGACCCTCCCCTACGGGCGGTCGGCTGGCATGTATGTTCCCTGCCTCCGTGACATTGCACAGATTGCTTTCATTATACACCATTGGCAGTTTTTGGGAAGACCTTCTATGGCTTTTTCCGTCTCGAAAAAGTCCGTCTTTATGGAATCTTAATGCGGCGGGCGGTTGTTTTATGCCCTCTTTATCACCCTGGGGTAATGATGGGGAATATGGAGGGATGTCCCTGTGTGGAATCTGTTTTGCGGAAAACGCCGCTTGACCTCGGTGCAGATTATTATGCTTGGCTTTCTTGGGGCCATTCCGGTGGGGGCGTTGCTGCTGTCGCTGCCCTTCGCCACCTCCGGCGGGCATCGCCATGATCTCCGGCACGGCGTCAGTTAAAGCCGTTATATTCGGCCAGGGCCATGACAGTGCTATTCCGGAATAAGTGATACTCACGTTTACCGTTTATTTATAAATATTATTTCACCCCGGAATTTCTATGCCAATAGAATTGAAATAACATTAAAAATATGAGTTTTTCAGAATTATTTATCTGGTTTTCTGGTGAGTATTGACCAAATATCGCGGATCTTTTAATTCAATTTTGTCATATTGTAAGCAATTTTTGATGCTCTAATCTTATGTGAGGTGAACTATTCATACATCTTAAAATTCAGATAATTTTTGATATATGAAATAGGCCTTTTTATAATTTACACATTACATACGCACTCAATTTTTTTGTGTTTTTTCTATATTCTGCGTTGTCAAATGATATGACCCCATGGAGGAAGCCCCCCTTGTGTGGGGAG
>JBJDYK010000013.1:0-3449 GCA_051867275.1 Faecousia sp. | reverse complement strand
TTTCCCAAAAAAATCAAGCCCTAATTTTAACTTTTTTAAAAATAGACAGCCCGGCGCTTTTCCGTCCCTTACCGCACCGTCCGTAGGGCGGGGGCATGCCCCCGCCGGGCAGTTGCAAATCAGCAGGCAGTACCGGGAAACCAGAAAAAGGGCGGTTCACGGTGAAAATGCGCTTTTGACGCGACTGCATTGCAAATAATCGGTGCCCGGCGGGGTCATGACATAAGCCCTACAGAGCGTTACAGGAAGCTCCGCCGTAAAGCGCGATAAAATTTGCGGTCGCTCCGAAAAAATATGGCTGGCCTGTGGAAATTTCGAAAATTTGTGCTATAATGAAAGAAATATCCCATTTTGGAAAGGGGAATTTTAATGAACGAGCAGGAAAAAACTCAGCTTGACCCCCAGGTATTTCCGGAGGAGAAGCCTCATTACACCCCCAGGCCCCGGTGGCAGATCATTCTGGCCTGGGCTTTGCTGGCAGCTACGGTTCTGGCTGTGGCGGCCTACTATTACTGGATTGCCTACCGGTATGTCTGATATGCGGATTCTGGGAATCGACCCGGGCTATGGCACCACAGGCTTCGCCGTTTTGGAGACCCATGGTGGGGCGTACCGGCTGACCCGCTGCGGAGTCATCACCACCCCCGTGGGGATGGACTTCCCCAAGCGGCTGGAGATGCTGTATTTGGATATGTGTCAGCTTCTGAAGACCGCCGCGCCTGACGCCATGGCCATCGAGGAGCTGTTTTTCGGCCAGAACGTGACCACCGGCATCGGCGTGGCCCAGGCCAGAGGGGTCATCCTCCTGGCCGCTTCCCAGGCGGACGTGCCTGTGTTTGCCTACAAGCCCTCCCAGGTGAAGCAGTCCGTGGTGGGCTACGGCAGCGCCACCAAGCGTCAGGTTATGGATATGACCCGCAGGCTTCTGAAGCTGGAGCGTCTTCCCCGCCCGGACGACGCCGCCGATGCCATCGCCCTGACCCTCTGCCACGCCCGCTCCGCCACATCCCTGCTGGCCCGCTGCCAACCGAAACAGCCGTAACGGACATGAAAAGTATCTGCAAATTTCCTTTTTTACGCGCCTGTAGGGCGGGGGCATGCCCCCGCCGGGCACCGATTATCTGCTTCGCAGTTGCGGCAAACGCGTATTTTTCACCGTGAACCGCCCATTTTGCGAATTATAGGCATTGCCTACTGATTTGCAACTGCCCGGCGGGGGCATGCCCCCGCCCTACAGGTGCGGTAAATTTCCGTTTATCGGTTTGGATGACACGGAAATGCGTTCCCCCGGCGGGAACGCTGAAAAAATAAACGAGGTATGACCGATGTTTTATTATCTTCAGGGAACCATATCCCTACTGGAGCCGTCTCTGGCGGTGGTGGACTGCGGCGGAGTGGGCTATGCCTGCGCTATTTCCGCCTACACCGCCGGGCAGTTGAAGCTGAACCAGACCGCCCGGCTGTACATCTGCGAAAACATCCGGGAGGATGCCTTTGATCTCACCGGCTTTGCCTCCCGGGAGGAGCAGCGGTGCTACCAGCTTCTGGTGGGGGTCAACGGCGTGGGCCCCAAGGCGGCCCTGTCCATTTTGTCCGCAGGAGGCCCCCAGAGCTTTACCCTGGCCGTCATGACCGGGGATGAGAAGGCCCTGACCATTGCCCAGGGCGTAGGCAAGAAGCTGGCCCAGCGGATCATTCTGGAATTGAAGGATAAGGTGGGCGGCGGCGCCACGGAGCTGGATTTCACCGGCCCCACCGCCTCCGCCCCCGCCTCCGGCAACAACGTGGCTCTTGCCACGGCGGCATTGCAGGAGCTGGGGTATTCCTCCGCCGAGATCTCCGCCGCCCTGAAGGGCTGCGACTCCAAGGCCACCACGGAAGAAATGGTTCGCTACGCTCTGCGGGCCATGGTAATGAAAGGATAAGGTGAACCATGAGCATCGAATTTTCCCAGGAGCTGGAGGCCCCTCTCATCACCCCCACCCTGACATCCCAGGACGGCGGCGAGGTGAACCTCCGGCCCAGGCTGCTTTCCGACTACACCGGCCAGGAGAAGGCCAAGGCGAACCTGTCGGTGTACATTGAGGCAGCCAGACGGCGGGGGGAGCCGCTGGATCACACCCTGCTCTACGGCCCTCCCGGCCTGGGCAAGACCACCCTGGCCGGTATCATCGCCAACGAAATGGGTGCCGGCATCCGCATCACCTCCGGCCCCGCCATCGAGAAGCCAGGCGACCTGGCGGCGCTGCTGACCAACCTGAATCCCGGCGACGTGCTGTTCATTGATGAAATCCACCGGCTCAACCGGGTGGTAGAGGAGATTCTGTACCCCGCCATGGAGGACTTCGCCATCGACATCATCGTGGGCAAGGGCCCCTCCGCCAATTCCATCCGGCTGGATCTGCCAAAGTTCACCCTGGTGGGTGCCACCACCCGGGCGGGCCAGCTTTCCAGCCCTCTGCGGGACCGGTTCGGCGTGTCTTTGCGTCTGGAGCTGTACTCCCCGGAGGAATTGGCCCGAATTGTCACCCGGTCGGCCACCCTGATGGGCATGGAGATCGACCCCCGGGGCGCCTACGAAATCGCCTCCCGGAGCCGTGGCACGCCCCGTATCGCCAACCGGTTTTTGCGCCGTGTCCGGGATTTCGCCCAGGTCTGCGCCGATGGCGTCATCACCAAGGAGGCGGCGGATCTGGCACTGTGCCGTCTGGAGGTGGACCATCTGGGTCTGGACGCCATTGACAGGCGAATGCTCACCGCCATCATCCGGCACTACGGTGGCGGTCCCGTGGGCCTGGAGACCCTGGCCGCCACCATCGGGGAGGAGGCCGTCACGCTGGAGGATGTATACGAGCCCTACCTGATGCAACTGGGCTTCCTGACCCGGACTCCCCGGGGCCGCTGCGTCACCCAGGCCGCCTACGACCATCTGGGCCTGCCCTTCGTGGGCCAGACACAGTTGTCCATGTGACAGAAATTGTGATATTTCACAAAAAATTTTTCCGAATAAAATTCCGCTTATTCACTATTGACAAAATTCCATTTTCTGTTATAATGACCTTTGCGAGTTGATTCCAACTCAACTTTTTCTCTTGTCGACTGGCTACAGCTGTGGTCTCCCTTTGGTTTCGGTCTCTGCGCTGTCTTGCTTCAAGAGCACATATTGGCGTAAACGGCAAAGCCGTTCGCAAATAGATCCCTGAAAGACGAACCAGATCATTACTTGAGGCGCTTACGGGGCAACAATATCCAAAGAGAGGTAATATCCATGTACGAAGACAAGACTTTAGTTTGCAAAGAGTGTGGCAACGAATTCGTTTTCACCGCCGGTGAGCAGGAATTCTACGCAGAGCGCGGCTTCCAGAACGAGCCCCAGCGCTGCAAGGCTTGCCGTGACGCTCGCAAGAACGCTGCCCGTGGCCCCCGTGAGTTCTTCACCGCCACCTGCG
>JBJDYK010000012.1:2026-3452 GCA_051867275.1 Faecousia sp. | reverse complement strand
GAAAATTCCGAACCCTTGCCCGGCTCCGAAACCACTTTGATATAACCGCCCTGCCGTGTTACGATCTCACGGGCCAGATACAGGCCAATGCCCACGCCCTGCTGTTCGTGTACTTCTTCCTCACGATAAAAGCGCCGGAAGATGGCGGCCTGATTGCTTTCGGAAATGCCCTTGCCGGTGTCGGTCACTTTGATCTCCACATACATTTCCCACTGCACCACCGACACAGCGATTTTTCCGCCTGCCGGGGTGTACTTCACCGCATTGTCCAGCAGGTTAAAGAGGGCTTCGGATGTCCACTTGCTGTCATGGGAAACGGTCAAATCCTCCGGGCAGTCCACGGACACGGCAATTTCCTTTCTCTCCGCTGCATACACGATCCCACTCATGGCCTGCGCCACGGTATCAAAAAGACGGCCCGTTTTCTTATCCAACTGGATCACGCCTGTTTCCAGCCGGGAGGTTTTCACAAGGGCCTGAAAGAGAAAGTCCAGCTTATCCGTCTGGCTGCGGATTCCCCGGATAAAGTCGGTGCGCTCCGCCTCGGTCATAGGTTTTTCCAGCAGGGTGTCCGTCGCCATTTTCAGATTGCTTACCGGCGTTTTCACCTGATGGGAAATATCCGATACAAGGGTCTGTAACTCCTGCCGTTCCTCGTCCACCCGGCGGCGGTTCTCCTGCATGATCTGGTAAAGCCTCGCCAGCCGGTGTCCGATTCTGGCAAGCTGGGTTTCGCTGTCCTCTGGCCGCTGGGGTGCTTCATTTCCGGCGATCATGTGGTCTAAAGTCTGGCACAGGTTAGCGGTAAACTGCGACAGCCGCTTTCCAAACGCCTGCGTCAGTACAAAAATCCCCACAAGGGCGCACAGCAGCAGCGCCCCGCCCGTCAGCAGCACCGCCGTCTGTTTTGTCACAAGAAATAGGGCTATGGTGATCCCGGACATGGAGAGGACAAGCCCCAGTGCCACCCGGCCAAACAGCCGCTTTACCGAGAGGTTTTGAAACTTCATTTTGCCTCGCCTCCCGTCCATTGATAGCCCATGCCGTAAACGGTCTTGATGTATGGCACACCTCCGTCGGCTTCGATCTTGCTGCGAATCCGGCTGATGGAGGTTGTCAGGGTGTGTTCGTCCACAAACCTCTCGTCTATATCCCACAGCCTTTCCAAAAGCTGCCCACGGGTCAGCACTTGCCGGGGATTTTTACGGAACAGGTTCAGCATTTTGTACTCCATCGGGGATAGGGTCAGGGGCTTGCCGTTTAAGGAGGCTGTCTGCTCCGAGAAGTCCAGAAACAGCCGCCCGTCGTCGTAAATGTCCTTGGCCGGTTTGTGGTGTTCCAGCATGGCGAACATGGCTTTGATTTTCCGCTGCAAGGCCCCGATCACAAAGGGCTTTGTGATGTAGTCCACCGCGCCCACCTCATA
>JBJDYK010000012.1:0-1926 GCA_051867275.1 Faecousia sp. | reverse complement strand
AACATCTTATTCAAAAAACTGTCGTCCTCGACAATTAAAATCTGCTTCATATCCTCACTTCCTTTGCTTTTTGCAGATAGTATAACAGGCAAATGTCCGCGAAATGTTACAACGGACAATTTTTATTTTCTTTTTTGCGGCCATCTGCCGGTTTTTTTGCCTCCTTGGGAATGAGCCAAATTGTCCCTTTCTTTTCCGCACCGGGAATACGCCCCTCAGAACAGTAATAGTTAATCATACGGGGAGAGATGTTCCACTTTTCGCTGGCTTCCTTTAAGGTCATATAGTCCATACTACACCTCCAAAACAAACTCATAGCTATATTATATTTCGCGTGCTCGAAGGAAACAAGGCTACAAATCTGAATTTTGTAGATTTCTATGTACCAGCCGCCGATCATGGCGGCTGGCCCTTTAGTATGCGGGAACTCCGTATCCAAGGATTTCATAATAACCAACCGAGTATTGCTGCTGTCTGCAAGCATCGCCGGAATTGCCCTCAATGGTGTAGACGATACCGTTCTCGACTTTCTCAACAATACCCACATGGTCGGATAATCCATCCTGCGGGCCGGAGGAGCCTTTGTTATCCCAGTCATAGAAGATGATGTCTCCAGGCTGCGGCTCATAATCTCGTCCCTGCCAAAGTCCTTGGGATTGGAACCAGCTTACGCCATCTACGCACCTTGCAAACTTGGGAATAATCCCAGCCTCGATATACCCGCACTGATCGGCGCACCAGGATACAAAGCAAGCGCACCACTCCTCGCGGCTCTCGAACCCATACCAAGACCAATAAGGCTGACCTCCCTCATTGCCAAGCTGCGTCAGGGCAACTTCCACAATGGCCTGGTTGCCGCCTGCAGTGAATGCCCGCCCGTAAGGATAGTAGCGCAGTACATGGTTGACATACTGGGTATCGCCGTAGCCGCTCCAGCCCATCCGTTCCGCCATCATAGTGGAAAACTCAACCGCATTGGCATAGGAATAGCCGCCGTAATTACTTTTTGCCCAGGATATATAGCCATTACCAAAGTTATAGCCTTGCAATGCCAGCTTGATATGCTCCATGTCTATCGGGTTCTCCACTTGCGCTGCATTCAGGCTGTCCGCCAGTGTTTGAATGCCCACGTCAATGGAATACTCCGGGTCAGTGATGGCTCCCGGCGTATTGGGATAACGAGTATTGTATCCGCTTTCCGACGCCTGCATGGGGTCGCTGCCCTGGCCACCGGATTCCTGCATCATCACAGCCTTAATCAGTTCCACATATTCGGAGATACCGTGCTGTGCGGCATACTGCCGGATCAAAGGATCATAGACTTCCACCTCCGCGCTGACCGGGGTATAGGAATTACTGCTGCTTCCGCCGCCGAACAGGGAAACGGCACAGCCCAAAAGAACAATAATCAAAATAATGACAACGGTAATCCAGCCGCCCGCAATCAGGGCAGTGATCAGAGCCTTTGTCCCGGCAATAATCGCCCGGACTGCAGAAACGGTGGCCCTGGCTGCGGCCTTTGCGGCCTGTGCGCTTTTTTGGGCGGCAACCCTTGCCGCCTGTGCCGCCCGGTGAGAAGCCTTTGCCGCTGCCTGGGCGGATCTCTGTGCCGCCTTTGCCGTGGTCTGACTGGTCTTGATGGTCGTTCTGGCCGTCTGCTCGGCAGTCTTAATGGATTTCTGCGTGGTTTTGACCGTAGCCTTTCCGGTGGATCTGGCCGACTGCTTGATGGTCTTTTCACCACGCTCCACCGTCTTAATGGCCTGAACCTCCCGGTCAGCAGTTTTCACGGATTGGAGGGCCGTATCCGCAGAGCGACGGCGGACACGATCCACCGCTTTTTCACGGGCCTGCTTTTTCGGCAGGTCTGTTTTGCGCTGCTCCATTACCGCCCCATGCTGCTCAGCGTTTGGGCTGTGCTGTCCT
>JBJDYK010000011.1:0-3490 GCA_051867275.1 Faecousia sp. | reverse complement strand
GAGGGTCATGACCCTCCCCTACGGGTGCGGCGCGGTAAACAGAAATTTATCGCCCTGTTCGCACCGCACCCCTGTGTCTGAACCTCATGTTGCGAGTTGCCCAAAAAATGTCGAAATATCCCCTGAATATTTTCCAAAAGGAGCCGAAAGCAGCCACTTGACCGCTTTCGGTTCCTGTGATACTATACATAAAATAATTCGGAGAAAAGGGGTGTGCCGATTCCAGAATGAAAGCCGGTAAAAAGGCATTGACCTATTTTGTGATAATTTTTATGGCGTTTCTCTCCGCCCTGAACTATGAGCTGTTCGTGTTCCCCAACGAATTCGCCCCCGCCGGGCTCAACGGTATCTGCACCATGATCCAGTACCTCACCGGCGTCCGGGTCAGCTTGCTGAACCTGCTTCTGAACATCCCTCTGGCTGTGCTGGTGTACAGGCTGGTGAGCCGTCCCCTGGCTCTGCGCTCTCTGGTCTACACCCTGGCCTTTTCCCTGGCTCTGGCCCTGTTCGACCGGTTCCCCCTGGAGCGGTTCGCCTACGCCACCGAAAACGGCACCAGCACCATCCTGGGTCCCCTGGTGGGCGGCATCATCGGCGGCTTCTGCTACAGCGTGGTGCTGCGGGCCGGTTCCTATACCGGCGGCACCGACTTCGTGGCCGCTTTGATCCGCGTCCGCCATCCCGAGACCAATTTCATTATGCTGACCTTCGGCCTCAACGCTGCCGTGGCCATCCTTTCCTACTTCGTCTATGGCTACCAGATCGAGCCGGTGCTGCTGTGCATCCTGTTCTGCTACCTGTCCAGCTCCGTGTCCAACAGCATCCTGAAATCCGGAAAATCCGCCATCAAGTTTGAAATCGTCACCCAGCACCCGGAGGAGCTGTCCGGGGAGCTGATTCATACCCTCCACCACAGCGTCACCCTGCTGAAGGGCACCGGTATGTACTCCGGCAAGTCTGTGTCTGTGCTGATGTGCATCATCAACCGGAACCAGATTCTGGAGCTGGAGGAGGTCATCAGCCACTATCCCGGCACCTTCGCCTATCTCAGCTCCGTGCGGGAGGTAGTGGGCAACTTCAAGCACATCAATAAAAAGGGCCTCCAGGAAGCCAGCCTCCTGGACGACGGCTCGGACGGAACCGTATAGAATTAAAATTGAGATATAAATTGGAGGTAGATTCCCATGGCGTACTATTACAATGAGCCTTCCCACACCTTCAGCGAGTACCTGCTGATCCCCGGCTACACCGGCGAGGACTGCGTTCCCGCCAACGTGTCCCTGAAGACCCCCCTGGTCAAGTACCGCAAGGGTCAGGAGCCCTGTCCCATCAGCCTGAACATCCCCATGGTTTCCGCCATCATGCAGTCCGTGTCCAACGAGACCATGGCCATCGCTCTGGCAAAGGAGGGCGGCCTGTCCTTTATCTACGGCTCCCAGTCCATCGAGTCCGAGGCAGCCATGGTGGCCCGGGTCAAAAGCTTCAAGGCGGGCTTCGTGGTCTCCGCCTCCAACCTGACCCCGGAGCATACCCTGGCCGACGTGCTGGACCTGAAGGCCAGAAACGGCTTCTCCACCGTGGCCATCACCCACGACGGCACCCCCAACGGAAAGCTGCTGGGCATCGTCAGCAGCCGGGACTACCGGGTCAGCCGCATGAGTCCCCATGAGAAGGTTTCCACCTTCATGACCCCCCTGGAGCGGCTCATCACCGCCCCGGCCAGCACCACCCTGAAGGAAGCCAACGACATCATCTGGGCCAATAAGCTCAACAGCCTGCCCATTGTGGACGACAACGGCTGCCTGCTGTACTTCGTGTTCCGGAAGGACTACGCCTCCCACAAGGAGAACCCCCTGGAGCTGCTGGACAGCCACAAGCGCTACCTGGTAGGCGCCGGCATCAACTCCCGGGACTACGCCCAGCGGGTCCCCGCTCTGGTGGAGGCAGGCGCCGATGTGCTGTGCATCGACTCCTCCGAGGGCTACACCTGCTGGCAGAAGAAGACCATCGACTGGATCCGGGAACACTACGGCGACACCGTGAAGGTGGGCGCGGGCAACGTGGTGGACCGGGAGGGCTTTTTGTTCCTGGCAGAGGCCGGAGCCGACTTCGTGAAGGTGGGCATCGGCGGCGGCTCCATCTGCATCACCCGGGAGACCAAGGGCATCGGCCGTGGTCAGGCCACCGCTCTGATTGAGGTGGCGGCTGCCCGGGACGAGTATTTCCGCCGCACCGGCGTGTATGTGCCCATCTGCTCCGACGGCGGCATTGTCCACGACTACCACATGACCCTGGCTCTGGCCATGGGCGCGGACTTCCTGATGCTGGGCCGGTACTTCGCCCGGTTCGACGAAAGCCCCACCAACAAGCTGATCGTCAACGGCGTCTATGTGAAGGAATACTGGGGCGAGGGCTCCAACCGGGCCCGGAACTGGCAGCGCTACGACCTGGGCGGCGCCAGCAAGCTGTCCTTCGAGGAGGGCGTGGACTCCTACGTCACCTACGCCGGCCCCCTGCACGACAACGTGGAGGGCAGTCTCTATAAAGTGAAGAGTACCATGTGCAACTGCGGCGTCACCAACATCCCTGACCTGCAGCAGAACGCCAAGCTGACCCTGGTTTCCGCCACCTCCATCGTGGAGGGCGGCTACCACGACGTGACCCTCCGCTCCACCACCACCAAGGCCTGATTTTAAGCCCCTGCTCCCTCGTTTGTGAGAGAGCAGGGGCGCGTTTTATCGGTTCGCATATATCCGGAGCCTACAGGCGATATACGATAAATTTCTGTTTACCGCGCCGCACCCGTAGGGGAGGGTCATGACCCTCCCCTACGGGTGCAGTGCTATAAATTTTCGTTTATGCGCCTGCATGGCTTTGGATTCGGTACGATTTAATCGATAAAACTATACCAAATATATAAAAGTGGCCTCCGACAGGGGTTTTGTTTTGTGTATTTGCATAAAAATTATATTCCGAACAGATTGTGATTGACATTCGTGACAAAAAATGGTACAACTAAACCGATAAAACGGTACGGATTCGACCGCTTTATCATCATTCACCACAGATGAGGTCACTCCAACGGCCCAACTGTGAAGTCCTGTATGGGCCCGGGCCATTTCGACGGCAGGGCACCAACAATGATACAAGGAGAGTAGAAAATTATGGCATTCAAAACTGACATCGAGATCGCACAGGAAACCCCCATGCAGCCCATTACCGAAGTGGCCAAGACCGCCGGTGTGGACGAAAAGTACTTAGAGCAGTACGGCAAGTACAAGGCTAAGGTTGACTACAACATCCTGAAGGAAATTGACCGTCCTGACGGCAAGCTGATTCTCGTCACCGCCATCAACCCCACTCCCGCCGGTGAGGGCAAGACCACCACCACTGTGGGTCTGGCTGACGGCATGCGGAAGCTGGGCAAGAACGTTCTGGTCGCCCTGCGTGAGCCCTCTCTGGGCCCCGTGTTCGGCGTCAAGGGCGGCGC
>JBJDYK010000010.1:0-18203 GCA_051867275.1 Faecousia sp. | reverse complement strand
CACCATTGACACCTCCCGCACCGGATCTCTGGACATTTACAAGTACGATTTTACCGAAGTGCGTACCGACAACGGTTATACCCTCCTGAAAGATGACATTGAGGTTGTAATCTCCCAAGCAGAAGCTACTGAATTTTGCGACATTTATGCCTTTGATGTGCTGGGCCTGATTCAGAACGATCCCCGGTATTCCGCAATCATCCACGACACAGGCGACCTGAAGAATATGCCCCAGAAGCATTTGGAACACCACCTGCTGACCGCCAGCGCAACGGTGGACGGCAACGCCGTGACCATGCTCACAGACAACGGCTCCGCCAACGCGGAAGCCCCGCTGCGTGTGGTCAACACCCCCGGCTTTGACCTCCCCAAGACCGGCGACAACGGTACCTGGTGGCTCACCATCTGCGGCACGCTCCTGATTCTTTGCGCCGGTGGCTGCGCAATTCTTTTGGTTACGTCCAGGCGTAAGAAGAATACCCGCCAGTAAACAAACAAGTCCCGGAGGGCTAGGCCCTCCGGGAAGCATTCGTTTTACCGCTCATAATGTGTCCACAGGCTGATGATTTTGATCTTTTTCTCAGATTCAAACACCTCGTAGACCAGCCGGTGCTGGGCATTGATACGTCGGGAATACAGCCCCTGCAAATCTCCCACCAGCTTCTCATAGCTGGGCGGCGTCTGGTAGGGGTTCTCCCGGATGACTTCCAGAAGCGCCTTGGCTTTACCGTCCAGATGGGCCGCTTTCAACTTGGGAATATCCTTCACAGCGGTTTTGGTGTAGAAGATCTGGTACAACTACCAACCAACCTCGCTTTCCGGAACGCAGTCGTCCAAAGGCGTTTCCTTTCCGTCCAGCAGCTTTTGCTTCATCTGCGGGGAAGAGAGGAGCTGCAACGTCTCCATAACGCCCCGGTAGTCCTCCTCACTGAGTACAACCACGTTGCCCTCTTTGGTGCTGATGTGCAGCGGTTCATTGTAGCGAATGGTCTGCTCCAGCATGGTGAAGATATTTTTTCGGAAGTTGGTAATATTGGTATTGGTCATCGTATCGCACCTCCTGCCTCATACTATGTACAGTATAGCGTACATTGTCGCAACTGTCAACAGAAAGGATTGGCAAATTGAAAAATAGAGCTTTGATATTGACGCATTTGCTTCTGATATTCCTACTGGGCATTGGACTGGTGGCCTATCCCGTGGTGAGCGCGTATTGCACGGAAAAGCATCAGTCGGAGATACATATCCAATTCCAGGAAGCTATGGAACAGGCAGACGATTCAGAAATAGAAGAGGCCAGAGCAGCAGCGGAGGCTTATAACCGGCTGTTGGCCTCCGGCACGACTGCTGCTGAACTGGAAACCCTGGATTATGACAACCTCCTGAATTTGGCAGGTAGCGGCATCATGGGCTACATTGAAATCCCGGCCATTGATGTATTGTTGCCTATCTACCACGGCGTGGGCGAGGACTCTCTGGAGCGTGGAGCCGGACATCTGCCTGACACCTCTTTGCCCATTGGCGGCAAGGGCACCCATGCAGTTATTTCTGCCCATACCGGCATGGCCACCTCCCGGATGTTCACGGACTTGGTGCAGTTGGAAGTGGGAGAGCTTTTTTTCCTCCATGTGCTGGATGAAACCCTGACCTATGAGGTTGACCAGATTCTGGTTGTGAAACCTTACCAAATTGAAGCACTGGAAATTGACGCCAAACAAGATTATGTTACCCTTGTGACCTGCACGCCCTACGGGGTGAACTCCCACCGGCTGTTGGTCAGGGGCCGCAGAGTTGAAACGGCAAGCAACAGTTTCCCCAACACTTCTGATGTGACTGCTGTGGAGGATACGCCCAGACAATCCACCTGGATGGTCAAATACTGGGCGGGGATTTTACAAGGATTGGCCATGGGCCTGGCAGTCGCCCTGCCCCTGTGTCTTTGGCGCTTTGCCAGAAAGCACCGGAAGAGAGGCCGCTATGAAGCGTAACACCTTTCTTGCGGCGGTGGCTGCATTTCTGCTCCTGGCTGGCACTGGTCTTCTTCTGTACCCAACCATTCATGCCCGATGGGATGCTTGGTGCACCGGCCGGGCCGTACAGACTTTTCGGGGTGGTGTAGATCGGAATCTCCATTTGTCTGATGCTTCGGCTTCCACAGAAACGGAACCAGTTGAGTCAACAGAAGAGGCTTCCGTTCCATACCCGGAGCTTCTGCAAGCCATGGCGGATTACAACAAAGCCATCTACCAAAACGGTCAATCTGACCTCCGCGACCCCTGGGCCTACCAAGCCCCTGTGTTTGACCTGGCTGAGTACGGAATTGCGGACGGGGTGGTGGGAATTCTGTCTATCCCCAAAATGGATTTGGAGCTGCCCATCTACTTGGGCGCCACAGCGGAGCACCTGGCCAGCGGCACCGCCCAGCTGTCCCAGACCAGTATGCCCATTGGCGGAACCAACACCAATTGCGTCCTGGCAGGCCACCGGGGCTGGTATGGCGCTCTATTCTTCCGGCACATCGAGTTGCTGGAGATTGGAGATGAAATCACCATTACAAACCTGTGGGAAACGCTGACCTATACCGTCTCTGAGATTCAGGTCATAGAGCCGAATGAAATTGCCAAAATCCTGATCCAGCCGGGCCGTGACCTGGTGACGCTTCTGACCTGCCACCCTTATGGTTCCGGGGGACGGTATCGCTATGTGGTCTACTGTGAACGAAAGCCTTAATCTGGCCCAAATTGGGACGAGATACCCTGAAAGGATGTTTGGATTATGCCGGAAATCCGGGAACGCGACAAAGCGGATCAATTGAAAAGGAAGGACAAACAGCCACGGGAAAAGAAGTCTATAGGGGCACCGGTGAAGCGTTCCTTGCGCGCCGCCATTGGGAGAAACATCAGACGGCAGGGAAACAGCAATCAAGCAGAATCTACAGCAGCAGCCGATGCTCACGCAGCCCAGGAGGTGCAGCAAGCCGCTGAATCCATCATGCCCAGAAGTGTTGACGCTGCCCAACGAATGAAATATGCCTTTCAACAGCAGCGGAAAAAAGAGGCGGCGCATTATGCCCGTGTTGCTGAAGAAGGTCTTCCTGTTTCCAAAAGCACATCATTATCCACAGTCAAGCAAAGGCAGCTTCCCACCAGTAGCACAAAACCGGCATCCACCCCCATGGTCAGCATCCGGGAGCGGCCCAAGGGCAGATCCTCTCCAAAGGTTCGGCAGGAAACCATTTTGAAAACCCGGCAGAGCGCAGAATGGGCCCCACGGAAAACCGTGCGGCCCATAAAGGCGGATTTGATTGTACAGAAAGCAGACATAGCAACCAAGGCCACCGAGTGTGGCCGCTGGCATTTCCGGAAAAAAGCTCAGCGTCAGCTGGCCCAAGCATCGAAGCAGTCCTCCAAAAGGGCGGCCCAGCTTGCCAAACAGGCAGCTGCCGCAGTTGCCAAAGCGGTGAAAGCGGTCATTGGGATGCTGGCCGGGTTGGTAGGCGGCCCTGTCCTCCTGGTGGCGGTCTGCCTGCTGGCCCTGGTGGCTGCCATTGCGGCGTCTCCCTTTGGCATCTTCTTCTCCGGCGGCTCCTCTGCCCATTCGGTGCCCCTGAGTTCTGCCGTGGCGCAGATCAACCTGGAATATTCCAACCGGCTGGCGGAGCTGCAAGAGGGAGACTATGACCGCATTCAGGTACAGGGCAATCCGCCGGACTGGCGGGAGGTGGTGGCGGTATTTGCCAGCCACACCGCCGGAACCGAGGACGGCATGGACGTTTCCACCCTGGACGAAGCCCGGGTAGAGCTACTGCGGACGACCTTCTGGGATATGTGCGCCATTTCCAGTAAGGTAGAAACCATAGACCACCCGGACAGCGACCCTACGGATGAGGTGGATGACAGCTACACGGAGCGTGTCCTGCAAATCACCATCACGGCCAAAGCTGCCGGGGAAATGCGAACGGTCTATGCCTTTACGGAATGTCAGAATCATCCACTGCACCAGCGGTAGCTATAATGGCGTAGTCATTACCGGAGCGGACGGCTTTACTTCAATCGCAAGGCCTCTGTACTGTAATGCCGCTGTTTTTTGGTGGAGCTGTCTCCTTCCCTGCGGAGAGCAGCCGCTCCTTTCGGAGAAAATAATACATAAGGCCCACGGCATCTGCCAGGAGCCAGCCGATGGGGACAGACCACCAGATGCCCCGCACGCCGACGGCAGGGATGGCGGAAAGGGCGTAAGCCAGGGCGACCCGGGTGCCCAGGGAGACAACCGTGAGAATGACGGACATCCCCGGCTTTCCCAATGCCCGGTACAGCCCATAGAGCAGGAACAAGCACCCGATTCCGCAGTAAAAGGCTCCTTCTATGCGCAGATAGTCCACGCCCACCCGGATGATCTCCGTTTCCGTCGGGTCCACAAACAGTTTCATCAGTGCTTCGGCAAACAACCAGATACCTGCCGAGACGATCACACAGAACAGGGCCGAGGTTAACACGGCACCCTTTAACCCGGCGCGGATTCGATCCGTCCGCCGGGCGCCGTAATTCTGGGCAATGAAGGTGGAGAAGGCGTTGCCGAAGTCCTGCACCGGCATATAGGCAAAGGCATCAATCTTTACGGCTGCGGCAAAGGCGGCCATCACTGCCGGGCCGAAGCTGTTCACCAGCCCCTGTACCATCAGAATCCCCAGATTCATCACCGACTGCTGGACACAGGTCAGGCCGGAGAATCCGGCGATTTCTCTGACACAGGCCCACCGGAGCCGGAATTTGACGCCTGTGGGCCGCAGCCAGGGATATTTCAGCCAGGTATACACGGCAATTCCAACGCCGGAAGCATATTGGGAAATTACGGTGGCCTCCGCCGCGCCGGCAACGCCGCGCCCCAGGCCCAATACGAACCACAGATCCAGTCCGATGTTCATTGCGGCGGATATGGCCAGAAAAACGAGGGGCGCCAGGGAATTGCCCACGGCCCGCAGAAGTGACGCGAAGTAATTATACAGGAAGGTGGCGGCGATCCCGCAGAAGACCACGGCAAGGTATGCCCGCATGAAGCCCCAGACCTCCCCTGGCACCCGGAGAAAAACCCGCATCCAATCCAGCGCTGTAAATACGGCCACGTTCAGCAAAACCGTCAGCGCCAGGATCAGCACGAAGGAGGTGCCGGCCGCCTCCCGCAGTCCCTCGCTGTCCCCCCGACCGAAGCGGATGGAAATCGCCGCCCCGCTGCCCATGCAAAGCCCAAGGAGGATTGAGGTCAGGAAGGTCATCAGCGTAAAGGATGAGCCAACGGCTGCCAGAGCATGGCTACCCAGAAAATGGCCCACAATCCAGGTGTCCGCGATGTTGTAGCACTGCTGCAACAGATTTCCCAGCACCATGGGAACCGCAAAGCGCAGCATGGAGCCCATCACCGGGCCCCTGGTCAAATCCTGATTCATTGCGTTTGATTTCCTTTCGTAATTTCTGTCTTACGTTCTGAAATCATTATAGCAATGCATTTTCTTTTCGTCAATCAGATATTTACATTTCGCGCGGAAAGCTTTATACTGGTTGAAGGATTTCATTTGTATTTGGAGGGAACGCGGCTATGTTTCTTGACGGATTGGATCAACTGGATCGGAAAATCCTGGAGCTGCTGATCGAAAATGCCCGTATGTCCTATTCGGACATCGGACAGGCCATCGGCATCTCCCGGGTAGCGGTAAAGGCCCGCATTCATGCCCTGGAGCAGCGGGGCGTAATTGAGGAGTATACAACCATTGTCAATCCGCAGAAAATCAGCGGTGCGGTTTCCTGTTATTTTGAAATCGAAACCCTGCCGGATACCTTTTCCGAAGTGACGGATCAATTGAACCGAAGCGAGACGATCACACAGATTTACCGCGTCACCGGAAGAAACCGGCTCCATGTCCATGCGGTGGCTTCCTCAGGAGAGGAAATGGAAAAGCTGATTCGGGATATCATAGATCCACTCCCTGGCCTGGTAAGCTGCAATTGCAATATGATCTTATCCCGGATCAAGGATATTAAGGGATTGCGGCTATAGGCAGCAGAATCCCCTCTCTGCTCGCTCCCGCACCGGGATTTATGCATAACACGCCGGAAAATCAGAATTTCCTCCATCTCAGCGCGGGAACCCGCCTTGACAAAACCCAAAGCTGCAATTATTATTTAAATGTACGGAAGGAGCTGCCAAAAGCAGCATCCAAAAATAGGAGGTTATCAGATGGTTCAGTCTGATGAAAAAAAGAAAATTCATATACACCGTGACATCCAGCCAATTGCGGACGCCCTGCTGTACTATACCAGGCGTGCCAATGACCGCACCCTGTCAGCCTCCATCAAGCGGATGCGGGAGCAGTACCCGGAGAGTAGGGAAAGCATCGACGCGCTCTTTGGTCTGCTGGAGGAGCTGGAGCAGGCCCTCGACGCGGCAAGCAGCCATGTGGATCCGGAGCGGATGCACTTCTTTTTTGATACCCTTGGGGAGGTGCCTACCCAGAACCGACGGGCCTACAGTTCCAATCTTGCCACGGCTGTTATGATGCCAAATCCCTTTGACCCCAATGCCCCTTCCGGCCTGAAAGAGCACTGCGAACAGCTCAAAAAATATACCGAAGAGGAGGTCATCTTCTTTGCCCGTCTGGCCTTTGCACTGCCCAATGAAGGTTGGCTGACGAGGGAGTGCAAGGATTTGGCCGCCTTTTATGATTACATTCAGGAATTCCCGGCCTCGGATGCGGAGCGGTTTCGGATTCTTAGCATTGTGCGCAATTTCGGCAAATATGTGGATGAGCTGGCGGAAATGCTGAGGCCCGTGGCGGAAGTCATCGCAGACGGCGTATCCGTGTACGCCCCTCTTTTGAAGCGGTTTACGGAGGTCTACCGGGATAAGCAGCCGGAAGAAGTCTTTGCCCCGGATGGAGCTGCCCCCATCTATGACACTGCCGCCCAAGTGGTAGAGCTTTATCCCCGCCTGTTTCTCATTGATGAATACTACACCCTGAGCTACCAGCTCTCCGATGAGACACCCCGGTGCAATCGTCTGGAAATCGGCGTTCTCTACGACGCCGCAATGCTTTACAGAAAGCGGGATGTACCTCTGAAGGAGCTTGCCTCCTATGTGAAGGTCATCGGCGACCCGGTGCGGCTGCAAATTCTCACCATGCTGAAGGATGGGGAAATATATGTCCAGGAACTGACGGACAAGCTGGGGCTGTCCTTCACCACCTTGTCCCACCACATGACAAAGCTGATGATGTCCGGCCTTGTGACCTCGGAGCGGCGGGGAATTTATGTGTATTACAAGGCCAACATGGATTTCCTGCGTTGGCTCATGGAGCGTGTGGGCGAACTGCTCCTGGATTGATCATCAAAAATACGCCAGGAAACGGGGCGAACCTGTTTTCTGGCGTATTTTTTTGAGGGCGCTGTGGGCCGAAGCCCGCAGCGCCCTCATATTAGAAGGAGAGTAATGAGAAATCAGAATTTCTGATCCGGGATGGTCAGCAGCTTGGCCAACTGGATACGGGTCAGAGTATCCCTGGGCTGGAGGGTACCGTTCTCAAAGCCGATGAACAGGCCCTCGGCGGTGGCCCAGGCAATGGCCTCCTTGGCGTAGCCGGAAATCTTGCCCGCATCCTTGTAGACGGACAGGTCGGCGCCCTTCACCGGCTCAACTTTCAGATACAGAGTTACATACCGGTACAGGAATGTGGCGGCCTGCTCCCGGGTGACGGAGGCGTTGGGGGCAAAGGCAGTGTCCGTCACACCCTTGGCGATGCCGGTATCCTGGGCCCAGGCAACGGCCCTGGCGTACCACCGGTTCGCGGGTACATCGGTGAAGGTGGACAGCTCTGCAACCTCCGGCTCTCCTGCCATGCGGTACAGAGTCGTCACCAGCATGGCCCGGGTGGTCTCGCCGTTGGGGTTGAACTTGTTGTTGCCCACGCCGTTCATGAGGCCGTTGTCAATGACATAGTCGGTGTAGGGGTGATACCACTGATCCACACGCAGATCTGTAAAGACTTTGGAGGCACACTTGTGACCGGTGGCAGGAACGATGTCCCGATGCTCAGTGGCGTCGCAGCGGCTGCACTTGTAGACGGTGTAGCCCTCCTCAGTCTCGGTAGGAGCTACGGTCTCGCCCTTTACGGAGAAGTCATGGCCCAGGGCAGCAATTTCTTTGCCCTTTTCCAGAAGTTCACCGCAATCCTTGCAGTAGGTGTCGCCGGTGTAGCCGGGCTGGGTGCAGGTGGCTTCTCTGGCATTCCGCACCTCGGGTGTGTGGGCGCAGGCAAAAGACACGGTAACGGTCTCAACCGCGTCGGCAGCCTCATTGCCCAGCTCTGTGGTCTTCAGCAGAATCTCCGTGTCGCCGGTTGCGTTGTTCTTCACCTGGAAGGTCAGCAGGGCCAGGGTCTCGCTTTCCGACAGCAACTTTGAGGAAGCGTAGGCAATTTCCACGGAGCCGTCCGCTTCCTTATTGGCGGAGGCCTCCAGAGGACTGGCGATGCCGGTGAGGGTCAGCTTGTCCGTGTCATAGGAAACGGTCATGCGGCCGTTGGTGGATTCCTTACCGGCGGTAACAGCCACAGTGACGGTGCCCTGGGTCTCGTCGTAGGAACCGGTGCTGTTGGGCTGAATTTCGGGGCGAGTCTGGGGCTCACCCAGAACCGTGGACTGGAGGCCACCGGTGGGAACAGACTCCGGAGTCAGGTCAATGGCCTCGGTGGATGCCGTGGCTACCGCCTGTTCCTGAGACAGATCCGCCAGGCTCTGGGCCACCTGGTTGTTGTCCAGCTGGAACAGCCCGCACACAGGCCACACATCCTTGCTGAACGTGCCCAAACGGTAAACCTTATCGGGATCATTGTAGTCCCAGGCGATCAGCTCCGAGCTTCCACCTGCCTGATTCAGTCTGCTCCAGAACAGGTACTGGCCGTCGTAATACAGGGAGTTGCAGAATTTGGCGTCGGTGGAGATGTTCAGGGACTTCACCAGAGCCAGGGCCTCATTGCGGAAGTAGGCGTACTGGCCATCCACCATGCCCATACCCATGAGATATATGTCGCCTCTGGCGTTGATCAGGAAGAAGGAATCCACGTCTGTGCCGCTTTCCTCGTTGTACTGCGTACCGGCGTAGGCGATGCCCACCAGACTTGCGCCGCTGCTCCACATCCAATTGCCGATGTAGGCGCCGGTCTCTCCGTCCAGCAGCACCAAATACCGGTTGCAGACGGCCACCATGCAGTCCATGCTGGGAGCGTAGGACAGGTCGGCGTAGAAGATGGTGTCCGAGCCTTTGAGCTGAACGGTGGAGAAGTCGGTGGGGTCAACTCTGTAGTAGTCGGAGGTGTTCGTGTTGGTGTTCAGCGTGGCAGCGTAGAGGTATCCATCAGGGGCGTAGGCAGCCGCCGCGAACCTCTGCGCGCTGGCCTTTTCAGTGAGCTTTTCATAGGTGGACAGCTTGTTGGTGTCAAACTCACTCCACCAGACCGCTCCGTCCTCGTCCCAGACCAGGCCGTTGAGGGTCTTGGCAATTTCCACTACCTCCACGGTGCAGGCAGCAGTCTTGGCGCTGTCCTGGGTAGCGGCGGCGGTGATGGTGACAGTGCCGGGAGCCTTGGCCGTCACTCTGCCGTTTTCGTTCACGGTGGCCAGGGCCTCATCGGAGCTGCTCCAAACCACGGACTTATCCTTAAGCGTCCAGGGCAACAGGCTGGCCTCCAATTGCAGGGCCTCGCCGGGCAGCAGCTTGGCCTCGGTGCGGTTCAGGGTCACGCTGTAAACGCTGTCCGTCTCCGGGAACAAAGGCGTGTAGGAATCGGGCAGGATGTACAGGCCCACCAGGGCGAAGGGAAGGGAGCGCACCAGGGTAGCAGAGGCCGTCTGGGGATCAATCTCCAGCAGGTCGGTCTTGCTGCTGGCACAGTAGGCCCAGTAGAGCTTACCTTCGTTGTGATCCCATGCCAAGCAGTTGAGGGCCCGGGAGGAATAGGTGCCCAGGTCGCCCAGGGTAGTGGGCTGGTCAAAGGTGTCAACAGTGAAGGTGTACAGGATTCCGTTGCCGTAGCCAATACCGTAGAAGTTGCCCGCGTCGTCCGCAGTCAGGCTGTACATATCCTGGCCCAGCTCACCCAGTACGGTCATGTCACCGTTCAGCAGATCGATGGTACACAGGTAGGGCACATTCTGGCTGTTGGCTTCGGAATAGTAGATGCCATAAAGTTTACCGTCCTTGCTGTTGTAAGCCAGATCACGGAAGTCCTTCACAGGGTATTCGGCGGAGGTCAGGGTTGTGATCTCCACAAAGTTACACAGATCGATGTCCTCGGCCACCTGGAACCGGTTGTCCTCCGTAACGGCGAAGACATAGCCGCCGGCAAAGTCTGCCGCATGGATGCTGTTGTCTGCCATGTCGCCCAGGCGCACCTCGGGAGCCACACCGGCATCGAAGCCGATCCAGTTATAGTAGGACTTGTCGTATTTGGTGGTGCGGTTGAAGGCGGTGAACTGAGGCCGCTCCGCGCCGCCGGTGAGATCCAACGTCACCTCGTAGGTGGTGGCGTTCATGGCATAGTCGTAGACAGCCACCAGGAATTTGGTTCCGCTGGTACCGGTGATGGGCAGGCTTACGGTGACTTCCTTACCGGCCTCCGTCTGGTTGGGCACGGCGCTGGCCAGGATGCGGATGCCGGAGGTGTTCAGCAGGGCTACAGCGGCCACATACTGCTCATCCTGGGCGGTGATGGTCAACTTGCCTTCGGTGTCAAATTTGCTGTCATCCACATTCTTCAGGGTGGGGGCGGTGTTGTCGATGGTAAATTGGGTGGTGAAGTAGGCGCCTTCGCCCAGGGCGTCCCAGTCATAGGTGCCGTCCTCGTTCCGGTAGTATTCCGGGGCGGTGATCAGGGAGACTTCCACAGGGGTGCCGTCGGGCAGAGGCTTACCGTCGGCGTCCGTACCGGCCCACTTCACATCCAGGGCCAGCTGCTGGTTCTGCCACACGCCTGCGGTGGTGTAGTAGAAGGCGGGCATTACTCTTCCCAGCTCGTCCAGCACATAGATTTCCCCGGTCTCGGGGTTCCAGATGCGGAAGCGGGAATTGCCCGCGTTGCGGATCTGGGTGAAGTACAGTTGCCGCAGCTCGTCGCCGTTTTCGTTATTGAAGGCATTGCGCTGGGGCAGATATGCGTCCTCATCCGCCAGGGGGTTCCCGCCGAAAATGTATTCCCCACCGTTGTCGTGATAGGCGATGGTGATCAGATTGGGCGACGACATTCCCATGTAGGTGGACCGATCCAGCAGACCGTACAATTCCTCCAGGGTGGTGCCCCGGTCGTACATGGAGGGCTCTGTCCAGCCGCCGTAGTAGCCCAGCACCGGAATGGAGTGGGTTTCCTCCCCCTCCACAGTCTCGGCGTAGACAAAGGCCTCAATGTAGGCACCATTGGGTGTGGCCTTGTCCAAATATTCCTTCACCTGCTCCGGCAGGGTCAGGGTCACTTCCACTGAGGCGGAGCCGCCGGCAGGAACGGTCACGCAGATATTGTCCTCCACCAGGGCCAGCAGCACATGGGCATCGAAGGTGTTTATCTTGCCATCGCCGTTCACATCGCCGTTCGCCTTCAGCTCGGTCTCGTTGCCCAGCAGGTATTCCAGCAGGAAGTCGGCATCCAGGGCATCGGTCTTGCCATCGCCGTTCAGGTCGTAGGCCTGAACATCGTCCGCGGACAGAATGAGGCTTCCATCGGAGGAAAAGGCCACATCAGCCGCCAGATACCTCGTCAAGGTATCCAGATAGGAAAGTCCTTCCTTTTCAAACACATCCTGGGTAAACAGGTCGGCGCTGAGGGTGTAGGACCGGGCTTCGTCGGTCAGATTGTGAATATCAAAGGAGAAGGTGTACTTACCGGTACGGTCGGGGTCGTCCCCCAGCTCAGCCTTTACCTTGCCGTCAGGCTGGCCGTCCACCAGAATGTAAGAGGCGGAATCCATGGCCTTGTCCACCCGGGCCAGGCCGGCGCCCTGATTCAGCAGGGAGTAGTAGCCGCCGGAGGCCTCCTCATAAAGGGGATCAGCGGTGGACATGAGCAGGCTCTGTGCCAGCACTCTGGGGCTGACACCGGCCTTTTCCGCCAGGCCGGTCTCCCGGAAGTACTGCATCATGAGCGCCGTGAGGCCGGTAATTTGGGGCGCGGCCATGGATGTGCCAGACATATAAAAGTACTGGTCGGTGTTACGCACCTGGCCGTTAACAGACAGAATGTTGCCACCAGGGGCGGTGATTTCCGGCTTCAGGGTTAGGCTGCCGGGGACGCCCCAGGAGGAGAAGCTGCTCATGGTGTAGTTGCCGCCGTAGAGGCCCACGGCATTTTTCGCGGAAATCTTCAGGCTACCGGTGTAGTAGACCTGTCCATCAGCGGTCTTGGCCTGGGTAGCCGCATTTTTTATGGTGTTGGCCTGATCCCGGGTCAGGGAGACGCAGGGAGCGGAGTACTGGTAGCCGGTGAGGTTCATGCCGAGAAGGCCGGTGGTGTTGTTGTAAATCGCCACGGCAACGGCACCCTGGGCAACTGCGTTGTTGGCCTTAATGCCAAAGTTGACACCGCCGCCTCTGGAGCAGAAGGCCACCTTGCCCTTCAGGTCAATTCCGGCAAAATCCGCCTCCGTACCAAAACCGTCCACATACACGAAGGGATACTCCGTGCCGGAACCGTCCTCCGTGGTGTCCAGCGTGGTCATAGGCTCGTTGCCGAAGCCGGTGCTTTCGTAATACACCAACACATTGCCGTCCACCAGAAGATTCGGGCCGATGGCGCCGGCGGAGTCCACGGAGGCTACCGTGAAGGAGTTTGCGTAAGTGCCAGGAGAACCGCCGGTGGCGTAGCTGACGTCATCGTTATACAGGTATCCGCCGGTGGCGGCCCTGGCAGCCCAATGGCTGGAGTTACCGGCAGAGATCACCACGACCGTGTCGGTGGTGGTCAGGTAGTCCAGGAGCTCGGCGTAGGTATCGCTGTAGGCGTCGCCGGGCATATTGGAGCCCAGGGACAGGTTCACCGCGTCACAGCCCAGCAGAATGGCGTCCTCGATGGCAGCCATGTAGTCAGACTCGTAGATGCCGCCGTTTACGCCGGCCACCTTCAGGGTGATAATCTGGGCATCGGGGGCCGCGCCGTTTACATAAACCTTGTCGGCGGCGGAGACGTACTGGCCTTCCCCGTTGGGGATGTAGCGGTTGGCTGCGGTAATGCCCGCCACATGGGAGCCGTGGCCGCCGAAGGTATCATAGTCGTGGGTAATTTTCAGATTCTTATCCACATAGTTGTAGCCAAAGGGGAGCTTTTCCGTGAGATACAGCTCTTCCGCCGTTACTTCCGGGGAACGCTCGTGGACGTTCAACTGAGGAAGGACTGCCTTGACCTCCTCCAGATCCAGAAGGTGCAGGGATTCCAGGTACTTGTCCTCAGAGATGCCCGCCTCTTTGGCGTTCTCCTTCAGAGCATACAGAAACGCGCCATTGTCAAAGGACTGATGATCCACATCGGTACCGGTGTCGATAATGCCCACCCGGCTGCCCGCGCCGGTGTAGCCCTCCGTCCAGGCCACGCCCGCGCCGGTCATGCCGGAGGAGATGTAAGTCTGAGGCTCCGCCACGGTCGCTTCCTCCGTGGTCTGCGGCTCATAGCGCTGCTCCACCACGGCCTCCTTCACACCGGGAAGCTGCCGGATTTCCTCCAGCTTGCCATAGGGCACATTGGCGGAGATGATGTTTCCAACCAAGGTCAGGTTCCACTCCACGTCCAGCTCCGCTCCCCCCAGCACCTGGGTGGAAATGGTCTGGGCCATGGCGTCCTGGCTGGCCTTCAGGCCGATCTGATAAGCCACGGCCTGGGGGTTCCGGGCGATGCCCATGGTGGCGTAGCCCGCCTGAACCGTGGACTTTTCATCCAGAACAATGGAAACACGAACCATATCCGTATCCTGATAGCCCGTGTCAGGAATATCATAGTTTGCCTGACGCTCCGTCAGGTCAGGGATGGGGGCGTCGATGTCAACCTCTCTCCAACCGACGGAAGCCGCCTGGGCAGGGACAGCGTAGCCTGCCAAGAGACAAAACGCCAGCAGGAAAGCGACGAGCCGGGAAAACACGCGATTTCTCATGGATGCTTCTCCTTATGAATGTATTTGCCGTTGGGGTGGCTGGCCCTATATACGCAATGTCACGAACGGAAATTTACAGACCCGGCCGGCGTTGGGGCACAGGTTCGTGACATTGGGATATACAATATTATTCCAGGGTCAGGTCGCCCACCCGATCCATGATCCAGCGGATGAACGCTGCGTTGGCCTTGTAGTACACATAGATACCCCGCCGCTCCGAACTTACCAGCCCGGCCATAATCAGCTTGGTCATGTGGTGGGAGACGGTGGTAAAGGACAGGCCCAGCTTGTCCGCCAGATCCTGCACATAGACCTCCTGATTCTTCAGCAGAGCTAGAATTTGCAGCCGCACCGGATCGCCGATGACCTTGACATAGGCGGCCAATTCCTTCAGGGGCACATCCCGCTTGCGGTACTGCCTGGCGGCGTCGTGGAGAATGCCGATTTCCATATGGTTGTGAACCGGCGCATTTTCCTCAATCCTGTAATACATATTGAATCGTTCGTTGATGGAAAACAGGCACGGGTAGAGATCAATGACTGCGGCGGTGGAATCCACATCCGGCCGCAGGAGCTCTCCCACGTCCGCATCCTGATTCACCTCCGCAAACCGATCCAGCAGCGGCTGATATAAAGCAGTGCTCTCCTGAATCACCTTCACGATGGGCCGCACCAGTTCCGTCAGCTCATCCACATAACTTCCGAAATTGCGGACGGCTCCCAGGATTTGATATCGTTCCTCATCCGTGGCAGGAAATTCTGAGATATAATCATAAAATGTGGAAAAGTCACTGCACTCCCCTGTAAGCCAACTTTCGTTGGGTACGGAAAAAGCCATCCTGGCCTGAAATACGATCTCCGCCGTGGAGTATTCCTTTAGCTCATCACGGAAGGAATCCAGGTCCTGGAACTGCTCGTAGTTGCCGATGTTGGGCATGAAGATGGCGGTGGCAATGTTGGGACAGTGGGAGCGCTTGCGTTCTGCAGTGTCCCCAAGCTTGTCAAAGAAAAAATGCAGGCGGGCTTTGTCCAGGCGGCTGCTCACTTCATTCAGCTTCAGCTCCAGCTCCTCCAGCGGCCCAAACAGGGTATTGATGTTCTCCCGGCGCTCCGGGTACTGCTCCCGCATTCCTTTCACGGCAGCGGAAATCGGCCGCCCATTGGCCAGCCGGGCAAAGTAGGACAGGGCATCCACCACCGGGTGTACTGTTTTGTGCACCACCAGCTCCCGCGTCTGCGCGGCGGAACGACTCATTTCAACCACTCCTCCTCCAGAATTTGGTGACATATTGGGGAACCATTTGTGAATTTGTAACTAGTATATATTTGTTCGCTGCCTTTGTCAAGGCGAATTTGATAAAAATGGTATTGACAACGACAATATGTGAGTGTATACTTAATTCATAGTGATAACGAGATTAACGTCACTATATAATAAACGAACGGAGGAACCTAAAATGTTGAGACACAGAATCCTTGCCGGTATCCTGGCTTTGGTACTGGCCCTGTCCCTCGGCGCGACTCCTATCCTCGCTGCGGAGGATACAGCCGCCTACACACCCCCGGCGGACACATCCGAAGTGACCGTTCCCAAGGGCTATAACGAAAATGACTATACCAAATTGTATACCTTCCTGGAAACCACCGACGGGGAAGGTAAGAAAAACGGCGACAAGATCAACTTCTTCGGTGGCTATGACCCCAACAAGCCCGACACCTGGAGCTTCTTTGGCTACGGATTCACCTGGAAGAGCGTGGACGGCGAAAAGCGTGTGGACACCGGAAACCTCTCTTACCTCAATGTTGTGGGTGAGCTGGATATGTCCAACTTCGAGGCGTTGACGAAGCTGGACGCGCCCGGCAACCAGCTGACCAAGGTGAATGTCTCCGGCGACGCCAAGCTCACAATTCTGGGCGTCGCACAAAATCAGCTGACGGAGCTGAACCTTACCGGCGCGGAAAAGCTCTCCTGGCTGGACTGCAGCGAGAACCAGCTGACCGCCCTGGACATGACGCAGTTCCCCAAGCTGGATACATTCTTCTGCTTCGATAACCAGCTCACCTCTCTGGATATCAGCCAGTGTTCGCTTCTGCGTATTATCTACTGCGACTACAACAAGCTGACGGATCTGAAGGTACCCGCCGGTGAAATTCTGCACACCCTGTCCTGTAACGGCAACCAGCTGACCCAGATTGATGTCAGCAAGAACCCCAAGCTGAGCGACTTCTACATTGGCGACAACCAGCTCACAGAACTGAATTTGACCAACAACACCGCTCTGCACAACCTCTGGTGCTACAACAACCAGTTGACGGCTCTGAAGGTCAGCCACATTTCCGAGCTGTCCACCCTGCTGTGCTACGGCAACCAGCTGACGGCTGACAGCCTGAAGCTTGTTAGCTATATCTCCTGGCTGGACGTCTCCAACAACCCTCTTGGCAACATCGATGTGAGCGCTTTGGACTCGCTGTCGTCCTTTAATTGCAGCAACACCGGAATGACCCAGGTGGATGTCAGTAAGAATCCTATTCTTTCAACATTTGTGTGCAGCGGCAACAAGCTGACCAGCCTGGATGTTTCCAAGAACGCTGGTTTGCAATCTCTGGACTGCCGCGACAATCAGTTGACCGTACTGGATCTCAGCGCCAATACCACCCTGTTCGAGCTGTACTGCTCCAACAACCGGTTGACCACTCTGGATACCACCGCCAATACCGCGATTTGGGACCTGCGCTTTGACGGCAACACCGGCATCCAGTTTGACATTTCCAAGAACCCCGACATCGTAGGTCTCAGCACCAACACCGATCAGATATTGCTGAACCTCACAAATACCAAACTCCCCTTTAAGCAGGTTGCTGCTGTGGGCAGCGGCTATGTCGGTATGCTTACGGTTCGTGACGAAGAAAACGTCTGGCATTACACCCTGAACGCCTTGGCCAAGGACGGTCAGACCTTCCAGGGCTGGTACACTGACAGCGCCCTCACCAATCAGGTCTCCACGGAGCTTTCCGTAGATGTGACCGACCTGACGGACGCGGAGGGCAACGCCTACACCCAGTACTATGCCAAGTTCACTCACGACGCCTCCCATACGGGCACGGAAATCCGTGGTGCCATCGAGCCCACCTGCACCCTGATCGGCTACACGGACGCCACTTACTGCAAAGAGTGCGGCGCTTTGATAGCCCCCGGCCAGCCCGTCGCGGCTCTGGGCCATGACTTTGTTGAAAGCGGCTATCAGGAGGGCAAGGACTGCATGAACTACGGTGCCTTCGTCTATACCTGCACCCGCTGCTTTAAAACCGAAACCAAGACAGACTACAGCAAAAGAGGTCCTCATCCGGCCGTCTATGTGAACATCAAGAACGCCAAGGATGCCACCTGCACCGAGGAAGGCTACACCGGCGATCTGTTCTGCAGCTGGTGCCAGAAGACGGAATACGGCAAGGTCATCCCTGCTCTGGGCCATGACTTCTCCCTGAAGGTCAATTCTGTTGATCCAACCTGCACGGAGGAAGGCTACACCGTCTACAAGTGCAGCCGCTGCGACGAGACGGAGCATCAGGACATCGTTCCCGCCACAGGCCACACCACCGAGCTGAAGAATGTCAGGGAAGCCACCTGCACCGAGGAAGGCTACACCGGTGACGAGGTCTGCACCGTCTGCGGTGAAACCGTGAAGACCGGCGAGACCATCCCCGTCACCGATCATACTCCTGAGCTGCGGAACGCCAAGGAAGCCACCTGCACCGAAAAGGGCTACACCGGCGACACCTACTGTAAGGATTGCGGAGAGCTTCTGGAAAAGGGCACGGAAATTGGCGCTTTGGGTCATGACTTCCAGAAGGGCGAGACCGTCGCTCCCACCTGCACCGAGGAGGGCTACACCGTTTACAAGTGCAGCCGCTGTGACGCCACCGAGAAGCGGGATGTCGTCCCCGCCACCGGTCACAAGACTGAGCTGAAGAACGCCAAGGAGGCCACCTGCACCGAGGACGGCTATACCGGCGATGAGGTCTGCACCG
>JBJDYK010000009.1:0-3573 GCA_051867275.1 Faecousia sp. | reverse complement strand
TAGGTCATGCCGGTGAGGGAGCTTCCCATGTACCGCACCAGCTTTAACCGCTGGGCCTCGCCGCCGGAGAGGGTGGAGGACTCCCGATCCATGGAAAGATAGGGCAGTCCAATATCAATCATCCGGGTCAGGGAAGCGGTCAGGGCATCCACGATGGTTTTGGCTCTGAGGTCTGTGATGGTTTGCAGCACCTTTGCCAGCTCCGTAAACTCCATGGCGCACAGCTCGTCGATGCTGTAGCCCGCCACCTTGCAGGAAAGGCTCTTTTCATTCAGCCGCCGGCCCCGGCACACCGGGCAGGTGCGCTCCTCCATGAACTGATTGAGCTTGCGCAGGGTGTAGTCGTTCTGCTCCTCGGGGCCTTTCATCAGGCACAGACGCTGAAACTGTGTTTTGATTCCCTCGATCCGCTTGTGCGCCCGGGGTCCCCCCGGTTCTTTGCTGCCAAACAGGAGCAGATTCCGCTCCTCCGGCGTATAGTCCCGGTACTTTTTATCCAGGTCGAACAAGCCCGAGCCGGTGTACTGTTTCCAGTAGTAGTTTCCCACACCGAAGGCAGGCAGGCCCAGCATGCTTTCATTCCAGGATTTGTCCGGGTCGATGGCCCGTTCGATGTCCAGGTCCAGAATTTTACCGATGCCGGAGCAGGTCTTGCACATGCCGTTGGGGTCGTTGAAGGAGAAATAGGATGCCGTTCCCACATAGGGCTGACCAATGCGGGCGTAGAGCAGCCGCAGGGCTGCGTACATATCGCTGATGGTGCCCACGGTGGAACGGGCGTTGCCCCCCAGCCGGGACTGGTCCACAATGACGGAGGCGGACAGGTTGTCGATGCGTTCCATCTTGGGCTTCTCGTATTTGGGCAGCCGTCCCCGCATGAACGCGGTGTAGGTCTCGTTCATCTGCCGCTGGCTTTCGGCGGCGATGGTGTCAAAGACAATGCTGGACTTCCCGGAGCCGGAGACCCCGGTAAAGACCACGATTTTTCCTTTGGGAATATCCAAAGAGACATTTTTCAGATTGTTCTGCCGAAGCCCCCGGATGATGATTTTATCCTGGTTCATTCCGAAACCGCCTCACTTTCTCCGAACCGGAACCTGGATTTCCGACAGCCACTGGCTCTCATCCTCCTTGTTCCAGACCCCGTCAATATAGCTCTCCCGAATCTCTCCGGCGATCTCATACCCGTTTTCCTCGATATACCGCAGCACGGTTTCGTAGGATTCCGAAAAGGTACGGTAGGAGCCCTTGTGAAAAACGCGGGCCGCCTGGATTTCGGGCAGGGTTTTGAACCGCAGCTCTCCGACTTCTTTCTTCGCTTCCACAACGGACTCGCAGATCTCCACCGGAATGTCGCTGTCCTTGTAGCCCGGCTCCAGATAGTTTATAAAGCAGTATTCCGGAAGGGCGCATTCACAGCCCGCTTTCTCCATCAGCACTCCCATTTCCGGCATCCGGTCAAACAGGCAGTCGTAGGATTCCAGCCGAACCCGCATATAGGCCACGGTGGTTTCCGGGACGGTTTTAATCAGGACCGGTGCGGAAAGCCCGGTTTTCTGTTTGGACAGATAACCGTCCACCACGGCGATCCGTTTTGTGAGATCAGAGATTTTTGCCAGCAGCTCTGATTTTTTCTTTAAAAGCACCGCTTCTTCATCTGCCCCGGAATTGATGCGGGCAATCTCCTCCAGGGTGAAGCCCGCCAGCTTCAAAGCGGTAATCTGGTGGAGCACCGCCATCTGGGACAGGGTGTAGTACCGGTATCCGGTCTCCGGATGAATCAACGCCGGCATCAGCAGGCCCTGCTCCTCGTAGAAGCGCAGGGTCTTGACGGTAACATGATTCATGGCCGCGAACATGCCGATTTTATAGAGTGTATCGCTGGTCTTTTCTTCACAGGGCTTGTGCTCTTGCTTCATCTCCATAACGTTACTCCCATCTGAATGTTTTGACGGCGACGGCGCCGCAAATGACCGCAATGGCGGTCAGGGTGATCACCGGAACGGTTATTCTATCATAGCATCCCATGGACACGGATTTCAATAGTCTGATTCCCACACCAAGGGGCATCCACCCGGAAACAGCTCTCAGACCGGCCGGAAACACTTCCGCAGGAATTGTAGCCCCGGAGAACAGCAGCATGGGGAAATAGAGCAGACTGGTGGCCACATTCATGGATTTTGTGGTCCGGCACAGGCTGGCCACCATGAGGCCGATGGAGAACATGGAGATCATGGCCAGCAGCCACATGGCAATGTATACAAACACGTTTCCCTGCATCCGGTAGCCGAAAACCACCACCGCGGCCACGGTCAGAATCAGGGTGGAAAGCACCGCCATCACACCGCTGCAAATGGTATCGCAGGCCAGGAGTCTGGCGGGGGAACAGGGACTGCAATACATCCGCCGCAAGACCCCTGAGACCGCAGCTCCACCTCGGTGATGGGGATGCTCATAAACGCGCTGCAGCAGATGCCCACGGTGGACAGGGCAACATAGGAGCTTTGCAGATAGGTAAGGCCCGAATCCGCGGCATTTTCCCCTCCAGTGATCATCGTAATCACAATAAATACCACCAGCGGCATGGCGAGGTTAAACAGGATCACATCCGGTGAGCGAAAAAAGATCTTCTGCTCCACCCGATACATTCTCAAAAATCGCTTCATAACAGCTCCTCCTCTCCCATAAAGAACAGATAAGCTTCCTCCAGATTCCTTTGACCCGAAGCGGCGATGACTTCCCCGATGGTGCCTTCCGCCACCTTTTTGCCCGACTTGATGATGCACACCCGGTCGCAAAGGGCTTCCGCCTCCTCCATGTAATGGGTGGTCAGGAAGATGGTAAGCCCCCGCTCCTTAAGCTGCTTCAGGGTTCGCCATACCTCACGCCTGGCTACCACATCCAATCCGGTGGTCAGCTCGTCCAGAAAGACGATTTCGGGGCTGCCAATCAGTGCCAGAACAACGGATAGCTTCTGCCGCTCCCCGCCGGAGAGCCTGGACACGAAGCTCTTTCTGAGTGTGCCAAGTCCAAATTGCTCCAGAAGCGCAGGATAGTCCGCCGGGGCATCATACAAAGAGGCATACTCGATACAGGCTTCCTCCACGGTGATGTTGGGCTGATACTGGGTATTCTGAAGCTGCACGCCAACCCGCTCAAACACCCGTTTCCGGTTTTTGGCGGCGTCCATTCCCAGAATCTTCGCAGTACCCTCGTCAGGTGTCTTCAAGCCCAGAATCAAATCGATGGTGGTGCTTTTGCCCGCTCCGTTGTGCCCCAGCAGGGCAAAGACCTGGCCCTTTTGCACATCGAAGGACAGATCATCCACAACCCTGCGGCCCCCAAACGATTTTGTCAGGTTTTTCACCCTGACAGATGGTTCGTTCATAGAAAAATCCTCCTTGCTTTTCTTTACAAGGAGGATTGTAGCATCTCCCCTTAAGGGGAGAGTCAAGTGGTTTTTTCTGTATTTTGAAGGCACGTTCCATTCAACCCAATCCCATAATCCCACATCGGTTCGTTTTCATGCCTTGTCCGACTCCCTGATAAACGGAAATTTACCGCACCGCCTGT
>JBJDYK010000008.1:0-18535 GCA_051867275.1 Faecousia sp. | reverse complement strand
TGAAGATGGGCTATGCCGACTCCCTGCTGGGCGGCGCTACCTACTCCACCGCCGATACCGTCCGTCCCGCCCTGCAGCTGGTGAAGACCAAGAAGGGCGCCAATCTGGTTTCCTCCTGCTTCATTCTGGTCCGTGGTCAGGAGAAGCTCGCCATGGGCGACTGCGCCATCAACCTGAGCTACGAGGATTCCGTGGATAAGGAAGGCAACGTCACCGTCTCCGCCGCCCGGAAGCTGGCCGAGGTGGCCGTGGAGACCGCCAAGACCGCCAAGGTCTTCGGCATCGACCCCAAGGTTGCCATGCTGAGCTTCTCCACCAACGGCTCCGGCAAGGGCGCCACCGTACAGCTGAGCCACGACGCCACCGCCGTTGCCAAGGAAATGGCCCCCGATCTGGCCATCGACGGCGAGATGCAGTTTGACGCCGCCGTGGCACCCGAGGTGGGCCAGTTGAAGTTCCCCGGCTCCCCCGTGGCAGGCTACGCCAACACCTTCATCTTCCCCACCATCGAGGCCGGCAACATCGGCTACAAGATCGCCCAGAGACTGGGCGGCTTCGAGGCCTACGGCCCCATCCTCCAGGGTCTGGCCGCTCCCATCAACGACCTGTCCCGTGGCTGCAACGCCGACGAGGTCTACAAGATGGCCATCATCACCGCCGCTCTGGCCTAAGCTCCCAATTTCCGTCTCCAGGGCCGCCGCTATGCGGCGGCCCTTTTCATCAACCGCAGAAGAATGAAACCACTCGCCCGTGAGGTATACCCATGACTGACCTTTCTAAAATCCGTAATTTTTCCATTGTGGCCCATATTGACCACGGCAAGTCCACCCTGGCCGACCGGCTCATGGAGGAATGCAACACCATCGACCGCCGGGAGATGGAGGACCAGATTCTGGACTCCATGGACCTGGAGCGGGAGCGGGGCATCACCATCAAGGCCCGGGCCATCCGTATGAAGTACACCGCCGACGACGGGGAAACCTATGACCTGAACCTCATCGACACCCCGGGCCATGTGGACTTCAACTATGAGGTCTCCCGGAGCCTGGCCGCCTGCGAGGGGGCGGTGCTGGTGGTGGACGCCTCCCAGGGCGTGGAGGCCCAGACCCTGGCCAACACCTACCTGGCCATTGACGCGGGGCTGGAGGTGGTGCCCGTCATCAACAAAATCGACCTGCCCGCCGCCCGGCCCGCCGAGGTGAAGGCGGAAATCGAGGACATCATCGGCGTCCCCGCCGAGGACGCCCCGGAGATCTCCGCCAAAAACGGCATCAACATCCACAGCGTCCTGGAGCGCATCGTCTCCGACATTCCCGCCCCCACCGGGGACCGGTCCGCCCCTCTGCAGGCCCTGATTTTCGACAGCCAGTACGACTCCTACCGGGGCGTCATTGTGTACCTGCGGGTGAAGGAGGGAACCATCCGGCCCGGTATGGACGTGAAGATGATGGCCACCGGCGCCGTTTACAAGGTGGTGGAGTGCGGCGTCATGCACCCCCTGGGGCTTCAGCCCACTGGGGAGTTGGGGGCCGGCGAGGTTGGCTACCTGACCGCCTCCATCAAAACCGTGTCCGACACCCGGGTGGGCGACACCGTGACCGAGGCTCTGCGTCCCGCCGCCGAGGCCCTGCCCGGCTACCGGACGGTGCAGCCCATGGTGTTCTCCGGCGTGTACCCCGCCGACGGCTCCAAGTACCAGGATATGCGGGACGCCCTGGAAAAGCTGAAATTGAACGACGCCTCCTTTGTCTATGAGCCGGAAAGCTCCATTGCCCTGGGCTTCGGCTTCCGCTGCGGCTTTTTGGGTCTGCTGCATATGGAGATCATCCAGGAGCGGCTGGAGCGGGAATATAACCTGGATCTCATCACCACGGCCCCCAACGTGGTCTACCGGATTACCAAAACCGACGGCACGGTGATTATGGTGGACAATCCCCTCAATTACCCGGACCCCGCCGAGATTCAGTTGGCGGAGGAGCCTTACGTCAAGGCCAATCTCATGGCGCCCCAGGAATATGTAGGCAACATTATGGACCTGTGTACCTCCCGCCGGGGCGAGTTCAAGGACATGGTCTATCTGGACGCCACCCGGGTGGAGCTGCACTATGAGATGCCCCTGAACGAGATTATTTACGACTTTTTCGACGCCCTCAAGTCCCGAACCCGTGGCTACGGCTCTCTGGACTACGAGCTGGACGAATACCGTCCCTCCAGGCTGGTGAAGCTGGACATTCTCCTGAACGGCGACATTGTGGACGCCCTCAGCTTTATCCTGTTCGCGGACAACGCCTATCCCAGAGCCCGGAAAATCTGCGAGAAGCTGAGGGACAACATTCCCCGCCAGATGTTTGAGATTCCCGTCCAGGCGGCCATCGGCGGCAAGATCATCGCCCGGGAGACCATCAAGGCCCTGCGCAAGGACGTGCTGGCCAAGTGCTACGGCGGCGACATCACCCGGAAGAAGAAGCTGCTGGAAAAGCAGAAGGAGGGCAAAAAGCGGATGCGTACCTTCGGCACCGTAGCCGTCCCCTCCGAAGCCTTCATGGCCGTATTAAAGCTGGACGAGGACTGATTCAAATTTCAGTTATCCGCACCGCCCGTAGGGGAGGGTCATGACCCTCCCGGCGGCAGGCACCTGTATTCACGAACAAACGTGGGCGAATCCACAGGGAGTTTGGTTCGAATTCGCCGAAACATGGTACGATTTGTTTTTGTATTCTGCCGGGAGGGTCATGACCCTCCCCTACGGGCTGCTTGGAAATTCCAATTACCCTTTACCACAGTGGAGGTTTTCCATGGCAAGAAAAGCAAACAAGACCCCTCTTGGGATCTACATTCACGTTCCCTTTTGCCGCAGCAAATGCCAATACTGCGACTTTTATTCCCTGGGCAGCGGCCGGGAAACGGGACTCACCGAGGACTATCTGGACGCCGTGTGCCGTCACATGAAGGAGGCCGGCGCCCTGGCCCCCGGCTACCGGGTGGACAGCGTGTACTTCGGCGGCGGCACCCCCTCCTATCTGGGCTGGGAGGGTCTGACCCGGCTGCTCTGTGCCGTCAGGAAGTACTTCGACCTGTCCCCCGACGCGGAGATCACCTTTGAGGCCAACCCGGACTCCGTCACGGAAAAGCTGCTGAAGAGGCTGAAATCCGAGGGCTTCAACCGGATCTCCCTGGGCGTCCAGACCGACGACGACCAGCTTCTGCGGAAGCTGGGCCGCCCCCATAGCTACCGCCAGGCGGTGCAGGCCGTGGAGCTGGCAAGGAAGGTGGGCTTCACCAATCTGTCCCTGGACCTGATCTACGGTCTTCCCGGGCAGAGCCTGTCCCAATGGGAGCGGACCCTGGAACACGTTCTGGAGCTGAACCCGGACCACATGAGCTGCTACGGCCTGAAGGTGGAGCCGGGTACCCCTCTGTGGGAGTACAAGGACGCGGCCAACCTGCCTGACGACGACGCCCAGGCGGATATGTACCTGTCGGCCATCCGGATTCTGAAGGAAAAGGGCTACGCCCAGTATGAAATCTCCAATTTCGCCCGGCGGGGCCTCCGTTCCAGGCACAATCTGAAGTACTGGACCGGCGGGGAATACCTGGGCTTTGGGCCGGCTGCCTCCTCCGATTTTGGGGGCAAGCGTTTCACCATCGCCCCGGACTTAAACCGCTATATAGACGGCATCGCCCAGGGCGGCGCCATTCTCTCCGAGTGCCAGGAGGTTCCCCCCAGAGAGCGGGCGGGGGAATACCTGATGATGCGCCTGCGGACTGCCGACGGCATCGAGGCCCAGGAGTATATGCACCAGTTCCTGCTGCCCTTTGAACCCATCGAGACGCTTCTGAAACGCTATCAGGCCCAGGATCTGGCAACGCTGGATGCCGGCCGCTGGCATCTGACCCCCCGGGGCTTCCTTCTGAGCAACACCCTGCTGGTGGAGCTGCTGGAGGCCCAGGAGAACTCCGTGCCATTGGCATCGGGCCGTTATTGACATTTTTCACATTTTGTGAGAAAATAAGGCAGATTTGTAACTGTTCAGTCGCAGCCAGACTCTCGAGAGGCAGCAAAAAACGCCCTTTGCAACGCCCACTGTAGGGGAGGGTCATGACCCTCCCGGCAGTACGCAAAAACAATTCGCGCCGCATTTCGGCGAATTCGAACCAAACTCCCTGCGGATTCGCCCAAATTTGACCGCAAATTCCGGTGCCTGCCGCCGGGAGGGTCATGACCCTCCCCTACATTTTGAGAAATCCTTTACGCGACTGTATAGGTACGCAGATTTTCAAATAGAGAAGGAAGGAAATACCTATGTTCCAATCCAGAACCCATAACTGCGGCGAGCTGCGCCTGTCAGACGCCGGTAAGGAAGTCACCCTGGTCGGCTGGCTGGAAAATGTCCGGGAGGTTGGCTCCAACTTCGCGTTCCTGGTCCTGCGGGACTTTTACGGTACCACCCAGGTGGTGGTGGACACGGAGGACATGATGAAAATCATCAAGTCCGTCAACAAGGAGTCCACCCTGTCCGTCACCGGTCTGGTGCGGGAGCGGGAGAGCAAGAACCCCAAGCTGCCCACCGGCGAGATCGAAGTGACCCCCACCGCCATCGAGGTGCTGGGCAAGTGCCGCCACAACCAGCTCCCCTTTGAGATCAACAAGTCCAGAGAGGCCGATGAGAATACCCGCCTGAAATACCGCTATCTGGACCTGCGGAATCCCCAGGTGAAGAACAACATCATCCTGCGCTGCAACGTGGTGGCGGAGATTCGCCGCCTCATGACCGAGCGGGGCTTCCTGGAGATCACCACCCCCATCCTCACCGCCTCCTCCCCCGAGGGCGCCCGGGACTATCTGGTGCCTGCCCGGAACCATCCCGGCAAGTTCTACGCTCTGCCCCAGGCTCCCCAGCAGTTCAAGCAGCTTCTCATGACCTCCGGCTTTGACCGCTATTTCCAGATCGCCCCCTGCTTCCGGGACGAGGACGCCCGGGCCGACCGGACCCCCGGCGAGTTCTACCAGCTGGATATGGAAATGGCCTTCGCCACCCAGGACGATGTGCTGACCACCCTGGAGGGGGTACTGCGGCCCGTGTTCCAGAAGTTCGGCAAGTATGAGCGGGTGTCCGAGGCGCCTTTCCGTCATATTCCCTTCAACGAGGCCATGGAGCGCTACGGCTCCGATAAGCCGGATCTGCGTATCGACCTGGAGATTCAGGATGTGACCGATGTGGTGGCCGGCTGCGGCTTCGGGCCCTTCGAGAACGCCACCGTCAAGGCGGTAGCCGTGGACGATTTCAACCAGGCCAGAAAGTGGATCGACAAGCTGCTGACCGACGTGGAGGTCATCACCGGCAACAAGGCCTGCTGGGTTCGGGTGGACGATCAGGGCAACCTCACCGGCGGCATCTCCAAGTTCCTGACCGACTGCAAGGACGCCCTCACCGAAAGGCTGAGCCTGAAGTCCGGCAGCTTCGTCTGCATGGCGGCCGGCAAGAAGTCCGCCGCCCAGAAGACCGCCGGCGTCATCCGCAAGCTGATGGGCACCCGGATTCCCGGCCACTTTGACGAGAATCAGTACGCCCTGTGCTGGATCGTGGACTTCCCCATGTACGAAATGGGCGAGGAGTCCGGCCAGTTGGAGTTCTGCCACAATCCCTTCTCCATGCCCCAGGGCGGTCTGAAGACCCTGGAGGATGCCCAGGGCGATGTGGAGAAGCTGCTGGCCGTGAAGGCCAACCAGTACGACCTGGTGTGCAACGGCTACGAGACCGCCTCCGGCGCGGTTCGGAACCACGACCCGGAGATCATGGTCAAGGCCTTTGAAATGGTGGGTCTGGGCGAGGAGAACGTAAAGGCCAAGTTCCCCGCCATGTACAATGCCTTCACCTACGGCGCGCCTCCCCATGCCGGCTGCGCCCCCGGAATCGACCGCATTGTCATGCTCCTGACCGGCGAGGAGTCCATCCGGGAGGTCATCACCTTCCCCATGAACAAGAACGCCCAGGACCTGATGATGGATGCCCCCAGCACCGTGGAGCAGAAGCAGCTGGACGATGTCCACATTCGGCTCAACGGCGACGAGCTGAAATAATAACCACTCCTCTGAATCGCAAAAGCGATTCAGGGGAGTTCTTTCCGATGGCACCTTTGAAACCCGATAAATCGGAATGTACCGCACCCGTAGGGGAGGGTCATGACCCTCCCGGCGGCAGGCACCTGGGATTTCCAACCATTTTGGGCGAATCCGCAGGGAGTTCGGTTCGAATTCGCCGGAACATGGTACAATTTGTTTTTGCATACTGCGGGAGGGTCATGACCCTCCCCTACGGGTGGTGTGTTAAGCGGAAATTTCTCTTCTTTTCATACCGCGATCGGATGTTATGGGTTCTGCCCCGTTCAGGCATCCCGCAGCAGGGCGGTCACATAGGCCAGCAGATCGTCGAAATCTCCGTGGGGGTAAGCGTCAATGTCCCTGCCCTCCCTGTTGATGACGCAGGCGGGCAGCAGGAATACCTTCATGCCCAGGGTTTCGGCCACCATGTCCTCTGCCACGTCGTTGCCCACCATGAGGCACTCCTCCGGCCGGAGGTTTAGCTTATCCAGAATCTCCCGGTAATAATCCGGGTTGGGCTTGCAGTAGCTGGCGTTTTCATAGGTGGTGTACAGCCTGAAATCCTCCGGCTGAAGTCCCGCCCAGCGGATGCGGCTCTCTGTGGCCACCTTCGGGAAAATGGGATTGGTGGCCAGCACCGTGCCCAGCCCCAGTGCCTGAATGGCCCTCACGGTCTGGGCAGCCTTGGGGTCAAAGCCGCAGACCTGCCGGACCTTCTGGAAGTCCGTCCGGTAGAATTCGTCAAAGTAGGGCTCATCCTGCCGGGCCTTATCCCCAAAAATCCCCATAAAGCAACGCCAGAAGGCTTCCTCGTTGGTGACGGAGCCGTCGTTTAAAACCATGGCCTTGGTGCCTGCCCAGATGCCGTCAATGAGGGCTTTGGGCTCGTAGCCCCTGGGGGCCAGCCGGTTGGCAAGGAGCCGGAAATAGGCCTTCGTAAATTCGTCCTGGTCCATAGGCAGCAGGGTGCCGTCCAAATCAAAAAATACATTGGTTAGCTTCATTTTGAAAATTCCCTCCATATGATTTTCCAGTATACACCACCACCGCCCAAAAATCATCAACAAATCATGAACCCCGCCCGGAGGCTTGACGAGGACGCTAATATCCCATATAATTGGGATCGGCATTTGCGACAGAATCGAAAAAAATCACCCGGGAGGTGCTGTTATGACAAAACGGGATCCGGGGCTGGACCTGTTCCGATGCATGGGCCTGCTGTTCGTAACCGGCGTACATTCTTTTTTATACAACGGCTTCTATTACCAGAATCAGGTGGGCATGGCCATGTGGGCTGCCAGCAGCGTCCGGTGGCTGTTTATGGGCTGCAATGGCATTTTTCTCATTCTTACCGGGTACTTAAAAAGCACCAAGCCCCTGAACCGGGAGTATTACCGCAGTCTTCTGCCCATTTTAATCGGATATTTCCTTACCTGCGCCATCTCCTTCCCCATCCGGCACTTTGTCCTGCACGAAACCCTGACCCTGGCCCAGTGGGTGGAGAAGCTGGTGACCTTCGGGAATTACGGCTGGTATGTGGAAATGTACATCGGTCTGTTCCTTTTCGCGCCGGTGATCAATCTGGCCCTGGAGCGGCTGAAATCCACCCGGGAGCTGCTGTGGCTGGCAGGCACCATGGTGGTTCTGTCTGCCGCTCCCTCCGTGACGCCCATCAATCTGATCCCCGACTACTGGACCGCCCTGTACCCCATGACCTACTATGTGCTGGGGGCGGTGATCCGCCGCTTGCAGCCCAGAATCCGGGTCTGGCAGGGGCTTCTGGGGGCCGCATTGGTGGCGGCCGGGCTGGGGCTTGCCACGGTGCTGTCCACCGACGGCCCCATCTCCCAGGGCTACAACGACCAGGGCCACGGCGGTTTCTGGGTCACGCTGCTTGTGGTGTGCCTGTTTCTGGCCGTGTACCGGGTTCAGCCGGGCCCACGGATGTCCAAAGTGCTGTCCTGGGCGGCGGGCGGCTGCTTCGAGGGCTATATGCTCTCCCGCCTTTTTGACGTCTGGATTTATAACCAGGTTCCCCAGTGGCATACCCCGGAAAAATACCCCCTGATCTTCCTGTGTATCACCCTGCCGGTGTTCCTGCTCTCCATGACCGCCGGCAGAGCCGTCCACGCGGTAGCCCAGAGGCTGGCAAAACCGGCCCGGGCGAAGGTCCCCTGAAAAAATCCCCTGCCCGGAATACAGGCAGGGGATTTTTCAATTCGCCTCTGCTTCTTCCGCCTGCAGCGCAGCAAAATACCGGTCCAGATAGGCCTTATGGGCCACCGTAATGATGACGTTGCGCAGCATATTCTTTTCCCGGGTGCTGTTTTCGCCTATGGTATCCAGGCTGTCCTTGAGGCCGAACACATATTGCAGCACGTTTTCCAGCTCCGCCCGGAAGTAGTCATAGGCCTTCTGCGCGCTGTAGGTCTTCCGCTGGATCCGCAGCAGCAGGCCAATGTCGTCCATGGACAGGACGGTCTTCGCCACGGCGATGAAAAACAACTGGGCAATCTGCTCCCGGTCATACTGCTTCTTCACCGGGTTGCTCACCAGACCCTTTTTTACATAGTTGCTGATCATGGACCCGGTGAGGGCAAAGTCCCCCAGGCAGGTCAGGTACTCCGAAATATACTTGGCCGCCTGCTCCAGATACAGGCCCACATTGGGGATCTCCTGATAGCGGGGCAGAGAAAATTCCCGGATGCCCTGTATGACGCTTTCATTTCGTTCGTGTTTCATCTCGCTTCCACCTCACGACTATTGTAACGCCAATTTCTTACGCAGTCAAGAATATCTTGTGACAAGTTTTTCAAAAACTCTTGACGAATGGTTTCCGCCGTAGTAGAATAGCCTTGCCCGGAATATTTCAATACTTATGGAGTTTTCGATATGGAGCAAAAAATCGTCGCGGATTCCTCCGCCAATCTGTTTTCCCTGCCTGAGGTTCCCTTTTCCTCCGTACCTCTGAAAATCATCACCGCCCAGGCCGAATATGTGGATGACGCCCGGTTGGACGTGGAAGCCATGGTGAACGAGATCAAGGAGACAAAGGGCAAATCCGGCACCTCCTGCCCCAACGTCCACGACTGGCTTCAGGCCTTCGGCGACGCCCGGGAGGTTTTCGCCGTCACCATTACCAGCAACCTCTCCGGTAGCTGCGCCGCCGCCCGTCAGGCCAAGGAGCAGTACGAGGAGGAGAATCCCGGCTCCCAGGTCTGCGTGTTGGACAGCCTCTCCACCGGCCCCGAGATGCGGCTGATCGTGGAGCGGCTGAAGGAGCTGATTCTGGAGGGCAAGCCCTTTCAGAAGATTCAGGAGGCCATCCGTGCCTATCAGAGCCATACCCATCTGCTGTTTTCCCTCCAGTCCCTGACCAATCTGGCCCGCAACGGGCGGGTCAGCCCCATGGTGGCCAAGGTGGCCGGCGTTCTGGGCATCCGCCTTGTGGGCGCCGCCTCTCAGGAGGGGACGCTGCAGCCGCTTCACAAGTGCCGGGGGGAAAAGAAGACCCTGGAGACCATTTTGTCCGAAATGAAAAACCGGTGCTTCAACGGCGGCAGAGTCCGCATTGCCCATTGCTTCAACCTGGAGGCCGCCCGGCAGCTGAAGGATCTGATCCTCTCCAGCTTCCCCTCCAGCGATGTGCAGATCGAACCCTGCGGCGCCCTGTGCAGCTTCTACGCCGAGCGGGGCGGACTGCTGGTAGGCTTCGCCGACGCCGCCGCGGTGTAAACGCAGTCTGGTGTAAACACATCTCGGTGTAAACGCCCAAATCTTCAGCCACGCTGCCCCGGCAGCGTGGCTGCTTCCAATAGTGGGAGCAGTCTCCATTCCCGCTACAATGCAGGCTCCAAATACCACGCCGAAAAAAGGTTAATCTTCAAAGTAAACGCGACCTTGTCAGAGTAAACGCAACAGCTTGTCCAACGTGTCCTGGCCGTGCAGGAAGGCAAATACCTCAAAGGGAGAACGGTCGCCGAGAGACGGTCTGGCGTAGGAATTGATGTGGGACATCATGAAACCAACTTTCTGCTGCGTCAGATCGTTGAAGGAAGAACCTTTCGGGCGAATGAGGCGAATCATCTCATGGTTCCGTTCCACATGGGGCTTCTGCCAGGAAGCCATGGGATCACAGTAGAAGACCTTCGTTCTGGAAGAACCGTCAGGAGCGGTTTCAATGGCTCCGGGATTGGAAAACTCAGAACCATTGTCCGTTAGGATTATCGGGAAAAGCGTGGGAAACAAGTCTCCAAGGCCCTCGTAAAGGTAATCAATTTTGGACTGAATACAGGCTGCGGTAATGTCAAATGTTTTGACATGATATCACCTCCAAAGAGATGATACGCATTTTTCAGACTAAACGCGACCCCTTTCCCCTAGGGGAAAGACTAAAAATTCCCCTTGCCCTTCCTTCTTTGTCAAACTAAATGCGACTGTGATTTTTGCCAAACTAAACGCAACACACTTTCCTTTTCCTGTCGCGTTTAGTTTGAAGATTGAAGGTATACAGGGTTTTTGCGAAAAATCCAAAGTTCCGGTTGCAGTGCCCAGCGGTATATGGTATGATGGGGGGACAAGCACACAGACAGGAGACATTGCTCCCATGAATTACATCATTTTAGATATGGAGTGGAACCAGCCCTGGCCCGGTTCCCCCTCCGCCAAAAAGCCCCTGCCGGTGCAGATCCGGGGGGAAATCATTCAGATCGGCGCCGTCCGGCTGCTGGAGGACCAGACCGTGGCCGATGAATTTCAGATCATGGTGCGGCCTAAGTTTTACCGCCGCCTGAACAAGCGGGTCAGCAAGCTCACCGGCATCAAGGAGTCCCGGCTGAAGGAGGAGGGGGTCCCCTTCCCCCAGGCCATGGAGGCCTTCCGGGCCTGGTGCGGGGAGGAGGCGGTGTTCCTCACCTGGGGCTTTGACGACATCGCCATTTTGAGGGAAAATCTGGCTCTGTTCCAGCTTCCCACGGACTGGACCCAGCAGTGGTACAACGCCCAGATGATTTTCAACGCCCAGACCGACGGCTCCAATGCACAGAAAGCCCTGAAAACCGCCATGGAGCTGTTCTCCATCGAGGCCAGCCGCCCGGCCCACGACGCTTTGGGCGACGCCTACCACACCGCCCTGATCTGCGCCCGACTGGACCTGTCCCGGGGCCTGGCCGAATACCAGCGGGCCCTAAGGGAGCACGAGAACGGCTTCCACGGCGCGGAGCTGCCCGACTGCATCAGCCGCCATGTGTACTACGGCTTTAAAAGCAAGGAGGAGGCTCTGGCCCGGATGGAGCAGGAGGACAACCTCTGCCCCACCTGCGGCGCCCAGATGAGCTGCCAGCGGTGGTTTTCCCAGCCGGGCCGCCGGTATATGGCCATGGCCCAGTGCCCGGAACATGGGGATTTCCTCATTCGGGTCCGCCTGAGCCAGGACGAGGACAACACCCTGCGGGTCAGCCGTCTGGTGTACCAGGGGGATTCGGAGGCGGGTCAGGCCTACGCCCAGCGGGTAGCCAGGGTGGAGGCCAGCCGTCCGCCCCGCCGCAGAAGACGCCGCCGTACCAAGGCCCCCCTACCGGAAAGCAACGCCGAATAACACAAGCCCGGAATCGAATTGCCATCGATTCCGGGCTTGTGTTGTAGGGCGGCTCCCCGAGTTTCCATTGCGATTATACCAGCCGGCTGCCGGGCTGGATGGCATCGTCCAGCATGAGCAGGTGCAGCTTGTCGCCCCGCTCGGCGGACAGCAGCATGCCGCAGCTCAACTGGCCCATCATCTTCCGGGGCGCCAGGTTGGTGACGGCCACCAGGGTCTTGCCCAGCAGCTCCTCCGGCTGGTAATACTTGGCGATGCCGGACAGAATCTGCCGGGGGGTGCCGGTTCCGTCGTCCAGGGTGAATTTCAGCAGCTTCTCGCTCTTTTTCACCTTCTCGCAGGAAAGCACCTTCACCACGGTCATTTCCACCTTCTCGAAGGTGTCAAAGGTAATCTCGGGCAGAGGCTCCGGCAGGGGGTCGGCCTCCGGGGCGGGGGGCGCGGACAGCTCCTCCAGTGCCTTCAGCTCCGCCTCCATATCAATCCGGGGGAACAGGGCGGGGCCGGTGACGGGGGCCGCGTCGGCAGGCAGCACACCCCAGACCTTCAGGGACTCCCAGTCGCTCTCCGCGCCGCCCAGACGCTTCATGATCTCGTCGGCGGTATCAGGCATGAAGGGCCGCAGGAGTCCCGCGCAGATTCGCACCGTCTCCAGCAGGTTATACAGCACCCGGGCAAGGCGGGGCTTCTTCTCCGGATCCTTGGCAAGACGCCAGGGCTCGTTTTCGTCAATATACTTGTTGGCCCGGCCAATGACCTTGAATACTTCAGCCAGAGCGTTCTGGAAGGCGAACTTCTCCATCTGCTCCTCATACCGGTCCCGCAGTCCGGCGCACAGGGTCAGCAGCTCAGAATCCTTCTCCGGGTCCTCCTGCTGCTCCATGGGCAGACGTTCTCCGAAGTATTTCTGGGCCATGGCCACGGTCCGGGACACCAGGTTGCCCAGGTCGTTGGCCAGGTCCGTGTTGATGCAGGAAATCAGGGCCTCGTTGGAGAAATTGCCGTCGGAGCCGAAGGGGAAGGTCCGCAGCAGGAAGAACCGCAGGGCGTCCACGCCGAAGCGCTCGGCCAGGACGTAGGGGTCCACCACGTTGCCCTTGGACTTGGACATCTTGCCGCCGTCCAGCAGGAGCCAGCCGTGGCCGAAGACCTTTTTCGGCAGAGGCATCCCCATGCTCATGAGCATGGCGGGCCAGATGATGGAGTGGAACCGGACGATCTCCTTGCCCACGAAATGCACGTCGGCAGGCCAGAATTTCTCAAATTCATCAAATTTGTCGTTCATGAAGCCCAGGGCGGTGGTGTAGTTGAACAGGGCGTCCACCCACACATAGACCACATGGCCCGGGTCAAAGTCCACGGGGATGCCCCAGGTGAAGGAGGTCCGGGACACACACAGGTCCTCCAGACCGGGGTCGATAAAGTTGTTCACCATCTCGTTGACCCGGCTCCGGGGCTCCAGGAAGTCGGTGTTCACCAGCAGGTCCCGAACCCGGTCGGCATACTTGGAGAGCCGGAAGAAGTATGCCTCCTCCTGGGCGGGCTGAACCTCCCGGCCGCAGTCGGGGCATTTGCCGTCCTTGAGCTGGCTGGCGGTCCAGAAGGACTCGCAGGGGGTGCAGTACATACCCTCATAGGTGCCCTTGTAGATGTCGCCGTTTTCGTACATCTTCTTGAAAATTTTCTGAATGGCCTCCACATGGTAGCCGTCGGTGGTACGAATCAGCCGGTCATAGCTGATGTTCATCAGCTTCCACAGGTCCTTGACCCCCCTGGGGCCCTCCACGATGTTGTCCACAAACTGCTGTGGGGTGACACCGGCCTCCTTTGCCTTGGTCTCGATTTTCTGGCCATGCTCGTCGGTGCCCGTGAGGAAGAACACATCCTTGCCCTGCAGCCGCTTATACCGGGCCATGGCATCAGTGGCCACGGTGCAGTAGGTATGGCCGATGTGGAGCTTATCGGAGGGATAGTAGATGGGGGTGGTGATATAGAATTTCTCTTTGCATTTGTCGCACATGGAAAACGCCTCCTGAAAACGCCCGGCCAGTCCGGGCAGATGTTGATATATCAGAACCCTGTCATAGTACCATTTTGCCCCAACTTTGTCAACCGTTTACCCAAAAACATCCCCGAATCCGAAGATTCGGGGACGTTTAATTGGTTCGCGCCGCCTGTAGGGGAGGGTCATGACCCTCCCGGCGGCAGGTGCCAGATTTTTGAACAAATTCGGGCGAATCCGCAGGGAGTTTGGTTCGTATTCGCCAGGACACGGCGCAAAACGTTATTTCGCACTGCCGGGAGGGTCATGACCCTCCCCTACAGCACTCTGTTCATACAGTACCCACAGATCAATAGGCGGTGCTCAGATCCACGGGGGCCAGCCACAGATTCTGGTAATCCGTCTCCACGGGGTGGGCGTCGGCCACGGAGGCCACCCAGTCGCTCTGACGCTGGCTCAGCAGCTCCTGTTCCGCCGTGCTGTACCAGTATTCGGCCTCGCTGGCCTTGACGAAGCACATCACATGGACGCCGAACTGGGTCTCCACCAGGCCATAGTCCCCGGGCTGACGGGCGGGGTCAAAGCACCAGTCGTTGAAGGCGGAGACCATCTGGCCGGGGGTCACGCCTTCGTACAGGCCGCCTCTGGAGCTGGAGCCATCGGCGGAATACTCCTTTGCCAGCTCGCCGAAGCTGTCCTCGGTCTTCTCACCGGCCAGCCACTGATCCAGCACGTCCTGGGCGGCGGCCCGGGCCTCATTCATCTGCTCCTCGGTGTAGACCTTGCTGCCGCTGTCATCGGTTCCGGCGGCCTCCTCCTCGGGCTGGAGCAGAATGTGGCGCACGTCGATGGTGGCGGGGGTGCCGTCCCGGAGGATGCCCTTTTCGGTGAAGGTGTCCTGGTTTTCCGTATAGTAATCGGCCACCTCCTGCTCCGTGGGCTTCAGCAGCAGGACCTGCTCCTGGTAATACTGGTCTCCCAGCATCAGGGTCAGCAGGAACTCCTTATAGTCGTCCAGGGTGACACCGGTGCCGTAGTCCGCCTGCAGCATGGCCTCGGCGGAGTCATACCCGTACTGGGAGGCGGCGGTGGCAAGGCTGTCCTCCAGGCCGTCCAGCGTGGCCTGGTTCTCCTGGCTCAATGTGATGTTGGCCTTCTCGGCCTCCAGTCTGAGGGCCATATAGCTCTGGTAGTTGTTGACGGTCTGCTCCAGCAGGAACTGCTCCCAGGTCATGGGCACCTCGGTCAGGGCGCAGGTCTGCTGGTCCAGGGACTTGGTGGTGTCCAGGCCGTAGAGGCTGGCATAGTAGCCCAGGGAGTTCAGCAGATCATAATAGGTCTGCCAGTACCAGACGGAAAGCTGTCCGTTGGTGAGGCTGGCTCCCTCCATGGTCACGGCCACCTGGGGCATGGCGGAGGTGGGGTCCTGGCAGACATAGCTGTCCCGGTTCAGGACAGGGTGGCTGGCCAGGTCCTCCTGGGAGACGGTGGCCTCCGTGGGATCGGAGGGGGCGGAGGTGTCGCTGACGCCGGTGGTTTCGGTGGGGTTGTTTTCCCCGGTGGGACGGGCAACAGACCAGACAATCAGGCCCACCACCGCCACAATCAGCACGGCCACACCGATGACCAGGGCCAGCTTCTTTCCGTTGACGGGGGGCTTTTCCGGCCCCCGGTTATCCAGGCCGCACTTGGGACAGATGTACTGGCCCTCCTCCAGCGGTGTCTGGCATTTTTTACAGTTCATAATGGTACCTCAATTCTTCCCCGGCCATTTGGTTCGCCGGAGTATACTCCGCTAGTTTATCACGAAAAGCCCGGCTTTGCAAGGAAAATCCCACCCGAAATATGACCCGTGTGTAAACTTTGCTCTCCCTGTCATCCCGGCAAAGCGAAGGATGACAAGAGAGTGCGGTAAATTTCCGTTTATGCGCCCGTAGGGCGGGGGCATGCCCCCGCCCTACGGCGATATTCGGCAAATTTTCGTTGACCTTCTGTAGGGGCCGGATATAAAAGCCCCTACAGCAAAAACACCTGGAACAGCCCTTGCCGTTCCAGGTGCTTTAAATTTATTTGGTCTTGGCTGCCAGACGCTGCTCCTTGGTCTTGCAGAAGCGCTCCAGTTGGGGCACCAGCATGAGGCAGATGAGGGCAGCGGTGAAGCCGCCGTTGTACAGGCAGAAGCCGCCGTGGAGGTCGGGCACCGCCGTCACCAGCAGGTAGTGCAGGCCACCGGCCAGCACGCCGAAGGGCCAGCCGTATTTGCCCGCGATGGGGGACAGGCCGTTGGCGTAGCACAGGCCGATGAGGATGGACTGGTTGCCCACGGTCAGGGCAAAGGTTCCCTCGCCCTGGAAAATCCAACCAAACAGGAAGGAGGTGGCCATGTAGCCTGCCATGATGGGCCAGACGTTCCGGGGATGGGAGCCGGAGTTGCAGGTGGCCAGCATACAGAACACGATGCCGAAGGTCATGCCGGTCCAGACATTCCTGCCGTCAATGGCCCCTGCCAGGTTGAAATAGCCCACGATCATGAGGCCGAAGATACCCACGTTCATGAGGAAGGGAGCGTTGCCGTACTTGGCGGTGAAGCTGACCCCATGGCCGGAGTCCTTCATCAGGTTCCAGTAATCCCTGGGGGTGCAGCCCATGAGCAGGGCAAAGACGATGCAAAGGCCGAACACCACGAAGCAGAAGATGTTGGTCATGGGCCAGGACACCACATCCAAAGCTCCCATGGTGCTGAGCTGACCCAGGTCGCCCAGCTTCCAGCCCAGTACCACGTTGTACAGCACGGCACGCAGGAAGAAGGCGGTCATGCCGATGGGCAGGGCGGCGGAATAGTGGTCATAGCCCTTGTGGACGTTGGGGGAGTGGGTAAGACCCGCGGGCAGGAAGAAGCCGATAATCAGGCCGACGAACAGCGCCAGAGCCAGCCCCACCCAGTTGAAGCCCACATACTCCAGGCCGGGATACCGGAACAGCAGGTCGGAAATCAGGGGAGCAATGCCGGTGGAATACAGCATGGCGTTGGCCATGGCGCCGGGTCTCTCCTTTTTCACCAGGCAGTACAGGAGTACGCCCAGGATGGTGGGGAGAATGTTCAGGGGGTTGATGCCCCAGGAGCCGAAGCCGATGGTCAGCAGGACGCCCAGGGTGGTCACGTTGTTGGGCTTGGCTCCGGGCAGGAAGCAAAGGGCCGTGCAGATGAGGCCCACCAGGCCCATGTTCAGGAAGGTGGCGGAGAAGCCCCCCAGGGCGAAATAGTTGGTGGAGATTTTGCAGGTTCCCAGCAGGATATCCCGGAGGCCCGTGAACATCTGCCCCCTGTCGGGCATGATTACGGCGGCCACCAGGAAGCACAGGGAAATAAAGGCGAAAAATACCTTCAGGAAGCGGTCTTCCGGAAGATTCTTTATTTTTTTCATTCTATTTTCCTCCATGGCAGGGAAACAGCAGGGCGGAGCCGTGAGACTCCGCCCTGGCTGAATTTCGGATGATGCTTATCGACATAACTCAGCCGGCCATCGAAAGGCAGCAAAATGATTATTATTTGCAACACCCACCGTAGGGGAGGGTCATGACCCTCCCGGCAGAACGCAAAAACATTTTGCACTGCATTTCGGCGAATTCGAGACGAACTCCCTGCGGATTCGCCCTAAACTGTTTGTAAATTCCGGTGCCAGCCGCCGGGAGGGTCATGACCCTCCCCTACAGTGACTGGGCACGATAAGCATTTTTCGGATTATGCCCGCTCAGCGGCCTCTACAACGTGCTTCATGAGAACGGAGGTGGTGACGGCGCCCACGCCGCCGGGAACCGGGGTGATGGCCTCCACAATGGGCTCCACCTCTTCAAACACGGCGTCGCCGGACATACCGCCCACGCCCTTGGCAGTGACCTTGTTGGCGTCCCAGTTCATGGACACATCAATGACCACCTGGCCGGGGCGCACATAGTCCTTGGTCAGGCTCTTGAGGACACCGGCGGCGGAGATGATGATGTCGGCGTTCCGGCAGATTTCGGCGGTGTTGACGGTCTTGGTGTGGCAGACGGTGACGGTGGCGTTCTTGCCCATGAGCATCATGGCTGCGGGCTTGCCTACCACCAGGGAACGGCCGATGACCACGGCGTTCTTACCCTTGCAGTCGATGCCGTAGTAGTCCAGAATCTCCATGCAGGCGGCGGGGGTGCAGGGGGCGTAGCCCAGGTCGTTCAGGCCCTCGAACACACCGGCGTTGGACAGATGGGTCATGCAGTCCATGTCCTTCTTGGGGTCCAGGCGGTTGCAGATTTCGTTCTGGTCGGCCTTCAGGTGCTTGGGCAGGGGCCGGAACATGAGAACGCCGTGGATGGAAGCGTCGGCGTTGATTTCATCGATGGTAGCCAGCAGGGTTTCCTTGGACACATCCTCGGGCAGCACGAAGTTCTTGACCTTCACGCCCACCAGCTCGGCGCGCTTGGTGGCGCCCTTCTCATAGGACAGGTCGCTGGGGTTCTCGCCGCAGCGGACGATGGCCAGGGTGGGGGTCACGCCCTTTTCCAGCAGGGCGGCGGTACGGGTCTGCAGATTGGCGTTGAGGGCGTCGGTAACTTCCTTGCCCAGTAACAGCTTTGCCATATTATATTCTCCTTGTCATAATTTTGATGAAGCTCTGTAGGCGGGGGTATGCTCCACCCCACCGATGGTGCGCTGTAGGGCGGGGGCATGCCCCCGCCGGGCAGTCGCAAATTTGTAGGCAGTACCGATTGGTGTGACTGCGTTGCAATGAATCGGTGCCCGGCGGGGGCATGCCCCCGCCCTACAGCGCATCATCGATACACGGTCACAAAACGG
>JBJDYK010000007.1:0-3618 GCA_051867275.1 Faecousia sp. | reverse complement strand
GGTCACTGACCCTCCCGAAGGTTGGCGGGATTGAGCAGAACCGATAAAACGCAGGGTGTTACGCATTCGCATGGGTGCGCAGCTTGAATCGGCGCAATCTGCCGGGAGGGTCGGTGACCCTCCCCTACAGCGTAAAATCGGAATTCCCCCGTAGGGGAGGGTCACTGACCCTCCCGAAGGTTGGCGGGATTGAGCAGAACCGGTAAAACGAGAAATGTTACGCATTCGCATGGGTGCGCAGCTTGAATCGGCGCAATCTGCCGGGAGGGTCGGTGACCCTCCCCTACAGCGTAAAATCGGAATTCCCCCGTAGGGGAGGGTCATGACCCTCCCGAAGGTTGGCGGGATTGAGCAGAACCGGTAAAACGAGAAATGTTACGCATTCGCATGGGTGCGCAGCTTGAATCGGCGCAATCTGCCGGGAGGGTCGGTGACCCTCCCCTACAGCGTAAAATCGGAATCCCCCCGTAGGGGAGGGTCACACATTCGTTTAATATCCCCAAGACAGGGAACCGTCCCCTGTCTTGGGAAACCGTCCCCTGTCTTGCGTTCGTTAAAAATCCCTTCCGGGATTTTCCGGAAGGGATTGGGGTTATCTTACGTACTCGATGATGACCCGGCGGTTGGGCTCGGTGCCGGTGGAGTAGGTGGTGATGTTCTCCATGTCCTGCAATGTGGCGTGGATGATGTGACGTTCGTAGGCGTTCATGGGCTCCAGGGTGGTGCGGCGGCGGGCCTTCAGCACCTGCTGGGCCTTCTTCCGGGCGTAGCGGCGGAGGGATTCCTCCCGTTTGACCCGGTAGTCCTCCGCGTCCACGCTGACCCGGATACGGCCTTCCCTGCCCCGGTTCACGGCGTAGTTGGTTAAGTGCTGAATGGCGTCCAGGGTCTCGCCCCGGCGGCCGATGAGCATACCCAGATTCTGGCCCACCAGCTCCACCCGGTACTCGCCCTCCTGGGCGCATTGGGCCTGGGGCACCGCCTGGGAGCCCATATGCTCCAGCAGACCCTTCAGGAACACCTCAATGGACTCCTCCACGCTGCCGGGCTGGGCGGGGGTGTAGGGCTTGACCTCCTTGGCTTCTTTGGGAGCCTTGGGCTTCCGCTCGGGCTTGGGAGCCTCCGGCTTCGGCTGGGGCTTCGGCGCTTCGGGCTTCCGTTCGGGCTTGGGAGCTTCGGGGACAGGCGCGGGCTCCGGCTTTTTGGGCTTGCTGCGGGAGGCGGAGGACAGGGCGGATTTGGGGGCGGGGTCCGGCACCTCGTAGCTCACCTCCACCTTGCAGGGCCGCGCGCCGATGCCGAAGATGCCGGGCTTGGCGCGCTCCAGAAGCTGGACGGTGACCTGCTCCTGCTCCAGACCCAGCTCCTTCAGAGCCGCCTGGACCGCGGAGTCAAAATCTTTGCCGGTTGCAATGAATTTCTTTTCCATAGCTTATTCCTCCGTATCATCGCCCTTGCCATAGCGGTCGGCCACATAGGCACGGCCCTTGGCGAAGGGACGCTCGGGATCGCCGGACAGGGGCAGATTCTCCCCGGCGTCAGCGGCGGCGGCCCGTCTCTGGGCGGCGATGTCCTGCTCCCGGGCGGCCTGCTGCTTGTTTTGCAGCTTCTTTTTGCTGGTATTTTCGGTGATGCCGTCGGGATTTTCAGCCCGGCGCTTGGCCCGCTGACGTTCCTTCTCGGCCTCCTCCTCGGCACGCATGGCGGCCAGGCGGCGCTTGACGCTATCCTCATCGTCGTAATACTTCTTGCGGTAGTACTTGGTCAGCGCGGCGTCCTGGACGATGCCGAACAGACCCTGGGTCAGCCAGTACAGGGACAGGGCGCAGGGGTACATGAAGCCGAAGAACAGGGTCATAAGGGGCATCATCCACATCATGACCTTGTTGGAGGCGGCGGAGGCCTTGGCGGCGGACTCGTCCACGTTGCCGTCCTTGTCGGTGGCCACGGTGGCGTTCATCTTCTGGCTCACAAACATGGCCAGCACGTTGGAGCCCGCGGACAGCACAGGCAGCAGCGCGCCGCCTGCCACGCTCCAGGTCCAGAAGGTGGAGGTCCAGAAGTGCCAGGTGGGGATCTGGCCCAGGTCGATGCCCAGGAAGGAGAAGTTCAGGCTCTCGAAGGTGCGGCCCGCCAGCTCCGGCAGGGCGGCCACGATCTGCTGGCCGTACTCGCTCAGGTGGGCGGCGGCGATGAGCTGGTCATAGAAGGTATTGGAGCCGAAGAGACTGCCGTTGGCCTCCTTGATGGCGGTCACGATGGCGGCGGACTGCTCCGAGGTGAAGTGGAGCATATAGGTCAGAGGCTCCCGGATGACATAATACAGGGGGAACAGAATCAGCAGCGGCACCAGGCTCCACAGGCAGCCGCCGAACATACTGACGCCTTCCTCTTTGTAGAGTTTCTGCATTTCCAGATTGGCCTTCTGGGGATCGTTGGGGTATTTCTTCTGAATGGCCTGCTGCAGGGGGGCCAGACGGCTCATGGCCATCATGCTTTTTTTGCTCTTGGCGCTGATGGGCAGCAGAATCAGCTTGACGATGAGGGAGAACAGAATCAGGGCCAGGCCGTAGCTGCTGGTGAACTGGTACAAAAAGTCCAGCACATAACCGAAGGGGACGCGAATAATGTCGCTGAGGCTAAAAGCGAGAATCATAACATTCCTCCAGATTCAGGGAACGGGATCATAGTAATCCCCATGGTTGAAGGGATTACAGCGTAAAAGACGCCACAGGGCCAACAGGCCGCCCTTCATGGCGCCGTATTTGCCGATGGCCTCCAGAGCGTACTGGGAGCAGGTGGGGGTGAACCGGCATCGGGGCGGAAACGCGGGGGAAATGTGCTTCTGATAGAAGCGGATGAGAGCCAGAAGGATGGATTTCACGGCTTGTCCTCCTGATGCAGCACACCCAGCCTGGCAGCCAAAGACAGGTAGGCGTCCTGAAGCTGCCCGTAGCTGGCGTCCACGGCGGCGGTGCGGGCCACCACCACCAGGTCATAGCCCTGGCAGAAGTGGTTTTCATTCAGACGGTAGATTTCACGCAGGCGGCGGCGGACCTTATTCCGGACCACGGCCTTACCCAGCTTTTTCCCCACGGTGATGCCCACCCGGTTTTCCTGACCCCGGCAGCGGCGGCAATAGAGGACCAGGTAGCGGTTGGCGGCCTGGTTGCCGCTGCGGTAGAGGCGGCGAAAGACATGGTTCAGTTTCAGAGGCTTGGAAAATTCCATGGGCGCATCCTCTTTTTACGGTAGTGAGGCCCCAATTGTGAAAAATTCCCGGACCGAAAGCCGGGAACCTGTGGGGCCGTGGTGAAAAAACGCGAGGGGGCGAACAGAATCGTGTTCCATTCACCCCCGCAATCTCATCCTGGACGGCGTTATTCCGCGTTCTATGGCACGCAGGGATCAGGCGGACAGAACCTTGCGGCCTCTGGCACGGCGGCGGGAGAGAACCTTCCGACCGTTGGCGGTCGCCATTCTCTGGCGGAAACCATGCACCTTGGATCTGTGGAGCTTTTTGGGCTGATAGGTACGCTTCATTGGGATAACACCTCCTGTCAAGAATGATGCTCAACAGCCGTTGCCGGCCGCAGCGAGTCAAAGGAAACCGGCCCA
>JBJDYK010000006.1:0-3655 GCA_051867275.1 Faecousia sp. | reverse complement strand
TGTGCGGGAAATTCCTGTTTACCGGGGCATAGTCTTGTCCCGGGGGGCATAGGCTGTAGCAGAATTGGGAGGGGATGCTATGAAAAAGCGAATCGTCAGTCTGTGTCTGCTGCTGGCCCTGTGCGTGACACCGGCAGGGGCCGTAGATCTGGAGCTGGCCGCGCCGTCGGCGGTACTCATGGACCTGGAGACCGGCACGGTCCTCTATGAAACCAACGCCCACGAAAAGCTGGCTCCCGCCAGTGTCACCAAGGTCATGACCATGCTGCTCATCATGGAGGCCATCGACTCCGGAAAAATCTCCTGGCAGGACAACGTGACCGCCTCGGAGGCGGCCGCAGCCAAGGGGGGCAGTCAGGTCTATCTGAAGGTGGGCGAAACCATGACCGTGGAGGAGATGGTCAAGTCCATTGCCGTGGCCTCCGCCAACGACTGCGCCTGCGCCATGGCTGAGTTCATTGCCGGAAGCGAGGCGGGGTTTGTGGAGCGGATGAACAGCCGGGCGAAGGAGCTGGGCATGGAAAACACCCACTTTGTCAACTGCACCGGCCTGGACGACGGAGCCGACGCGGCGGAGCATCTGACCACTGCCTACGACATTGCCCTCATGTCCAGAGAGCTGCTGAAAAACCACCCGGACATCAAGCGCTTCACCACCATCTGGATGGACTCCGTCCGGGGCGGAGCCTTCGGTCTTTCCAACACCAACAAGCTGGTCCGGTTCTATGAGGGCACCACCGGCCTCAAAACCGGCTACACCTCCGGAGCCGGTCACTGTCTCTCCGCCAGCGCCCAGCGGGATGGGCTGGAGCTGGTGGCGGTGGTGCTGCATTGCAAAAGCTCCTCGGACCGGTTCCAGTCCGCCAAGCAGCTTCTGGATTACGGCTTTGCCAACTACGCCCTGGTCCCCCTGCAGGAGGAGGCCGCGGCCCCCATTCCCGTGATTCTGGGGCAGCAGGAAACGGTTCAGCCCATTGCTCTGGGGGATGCCAGTGTGCTGATTGACAAGGCTTTGCGCCAGGGTGTCACCCGCACCGTCACCCTGCCGGAATCCCTGGAGGCCCCCGTGGCCCAGGGGCAGGAGCTGGGGACCCTGACCCTGGAGTCCGGGGGCAAGGTGCTGGCCCAGGTTCCCCTGGTGGCACAGACCGCCGTACCCCGGCTGACCTGGGGCCAACTGTTCACTTCCCTGCTGGAAAAGCTGCTGATGGCACAGCGGCCCCATTAGTTCAAAAACCTGGCAACGCAAAAGCGCTGCCAGGATTCCGTTTATTCGTTGTCCTCTTCGTCCGGCTCTTCCGAATCCGGGTTGGTGCTTCGGACACCGTTCTCGTCCACCTCAAGCTGCCGCCGCTTGAGCCGGTTCTGCACACGGATGCGCATAATGGAGTACAGCACCGAGGTCAGGGGAATGAAGAACATCATGCCCACCACGCCAAAGAGCTTGCCGCCGGCGTAAACCGCCACCAGAATCCACATGGCGGACAAGCCTACGGAGGTCCCCACCACCTTGGGGTAGATCAACTGGTTCTCCAGCTGCTGCAGCACCAGGAACACCGCCACGAAAATCAGGGCCTTGGCAGGGCTGACGGTGAGAATCAGCAGCGCGCCAAATACGCAGCCGATGAAGGCGCCCACATAGGGAATCAGAGCCGTGACGGCAATGAGTACGCTGATGACCACGGCAAAGGGCATCCGCAGAATCGACAGCACAACGGAAAACAGGAGGCCCAGAATCACCGCTTCCACGCACTGTCCGGCCAGGAAGTTGGAAAAGGTTTTGTTGGTCAGGCTGGCAACCTCCATGATTTTATCCGCGTGACGCCGGTTTACATAGGCGTACAGCAGCCGCTGGGCCTGGCGCATGAGCTTTTGCTTGTTGGCCAGGATATACACGGAAATGACAACGCCTGTCAGTGCCAGCACCAGGGTGGAAAACACCGAGGTCACGGCGGACAGGGAGGTCTGGACGATGGTTTCCAGATTGAGGGATATGGTCTCCAGAATCAGGCCCAGGTTCAGGTTCTTGCTCAGGGATTCCAGGGAGGTGGTGTCGATGTTGTGCCGCTGCAAAAAGGCGATGAGCCGGGGGTAAGCCGCCTCCACCGATTCCACCACCCCAGGCACGGCCTGCACCACCTGGGGAACCACAATATAGAAAATCAGAAAAATGACCAACAGGGCAAACAGATAGGTCAGAATCAGGCTGAAGATCCGGTTGGACTTCTCCCACCGCCGGGACAGCTTACCGGTGGGATGAACCCGGGCCAGCAGACGCTCCATGGTCCGCATGGGTACATTCAGGAAAAAGGCCAGAATGCCCCCAATCATCAGAGGCTGAAACACATTCAGCACAAATATGACGGCATCCGCCACCACATTTAAGTTGTTGCACAGGCCGTTGAACACCACAGCGAAGATAATCAGCACCACAATCTGCGCGAACAGCGTTTTCGGTTTGAATCGCTTCATACGCCTCTTCCCCCTTCTTCTCAGACTTTTCCTTCATTTTACCATAGTCGGCGAGATTTTTGTACCGTCTCTCCCGAATTTCACAAAAAATTTACTTATTCCTGTGGTATAAACAGATGCGAATCTGATACACATTGGAAACACGCTTCCCCTAAAATGGGGACAAACAGAAGGAGGTGGAGCCATATGGCGCAACGCACAAGGCGCAGGCAAAGGCATCATGTTTGGCCCGGGGTGCTGGGACTGGCAGCCGTGGTTCTGTGTCTGAGCTTGCTTTTGGCCGGGCCGGGAACCGGGAAGGAAGCATCCCCCCGGGAGACGATTCAGGAAACCGGTGCGCCCCAAACCGACGCCCCCTCCCCACCGGTCTACATTCCCGGGCGGCTGCGGCAGTTGGCCAGGGACAATCCGGAGACAGCCGACTTTGTCAGCGTCTACCCCGGAGACGACAGCCGGGACATTGACATATCCGGAGACTATACCCCGGGGCAAATTCCCCACTTCCTCCAGTGGGATCTGCGCTGGGGCTATCATCCCTACGGCGGCAATCGGGTGGAGGATCTGATGGGCCTGTCCGGCTGCGGCCCCACGGCGCTGTCCATGGTGGTGGTGGGACTGACCGGGAATCTGGAGGCCAACCCCGCCGCCGTGGCGGATTTCGCCGTGGAATCCGGCTATTTCACGGAAAACGACGGTACACAGTGGACCCTCATCTCCCAGGGGGCGGCCCATTACGGCCTGACGGTCTGGGAGATCCCCTTGTGGGAAGCCTCCATGGCCCAGGCCCTGGAGGACGGCCCCATCATCTGTGTGGTAGGGCCGGGAGATTTCACGGACAAGGGTCACTTTATTGTACTTATCTCCTATGAAGACGGCGCTTTTCATCTGCTGGACCCCAACAGCCGGGCCAACAGCGGAAAAACCTGGACCTATGCGCAATTGGAGGGACAGATTCGAGCCATGTGGGGCCTGGAGGCGGTGCCATAGTGACAGTCTGGGATTTTTGGAACCACCTGTAGGGGCTTTTATATCCGGCCCGGCGGTACGAAGCGATTCAAACTGCGCACCCATGCGAATCCGGTACATCCTGCGGTTTTTCGGTTCTACCCTGTCCCACAAGGATTCGGGCCGGCCCCTACTACCATGGAACATCTAAATCTTTACGAATCACTGTAGGGGGCGG
>JBJDYK010000005.1:0-3674 GCA_051867275.1 Faecousia sp. | reverse complement strand
CGCCGGGAGGGTCATGACCCTCCCCTACGGGTGCAGTGCTATAAATTTCAATTTACAGAGTGGACAATGGGAAGGGAGCGCAGGGTCTGCGCTCCCTTTTATCGGCATTTTCCACACAATTTGCCTCGGAAATTTTAGCCCCGAAGGCGTTGACACCGGGTTTCAGCCATGGTAAGATACGGGTGAAAACATCATACATCTTTCACTTTGGTCGTACAAATTTCAGGCTGCATCCCCATGCGGCACAGGAGGCACATTATGAAGGTTCTGGTCATCAACCCCGGCGCAACCTCTACCAAAATCTCCGTATTCCGGGAGGAAACGGAGGAATTCAAGACAAATCTGCTCCATTCGGCCCAGGATCTGGCGCCCTTTGCCCATGTGGCCCAGCAGGGGCCCTACCGGCGGGAGCTGATTCTGAACGCTCTGACGGAGGCCGGCTACAGCCTGTCCGACTTCGACGCCGTCTGCGGACGGGGTGGCCTGCTGCGCCACATCCCCTCCGGCACCTACGCCATTTCCGACGCCGTCATCGCCGACGTGATGGATCCCCCCTACGGCGAGCATGCCTCCAATCTGGGCGTGCTGCTGGCCCGGGAGCTGGGCGATGAGGCGGGTATCCCCTCCTTCTTCGTGGACCCGGTGTGCGTGGACGAGATGACCGACGTGGCCCATGTGTCCGGCTTCAAGGGCATGGAGCGGCAGAGCTTCTTCCATGCCCTGAACCAGAAGTCCATCGCCCGGAAGGCTGCCGGTATGCTGGGCAAGCCCTATGAGCAGTGCCGCTTTATCGTGGTTCACCTGGGCGGCGGCGTGTCCGTGGCGGCCCATGAGAACGGGCTGGCGGTGGATGTATTTAATGTAAAGGACGAGGGCGCCTTCGGTCTGGACCGGGGCGGCAGCCTGCCGGTGAACGCCGTCATCAACCTGTGCTTCTCCGGCATCACCAAGAAGGAGGCCAAGAAGCTGCTGGGTGTGGAGGCCGGCGCCTACTCCTATGTGGGCACCAAGGACTTCCGGGAAATCGAGCGTCGGGCCTTCGAGGAAAACGACAAGGACTGCCGTCTGGTGTTCGACGCCATGGCCTACCAGCTTGCCAAGGACATCGGCGCCATGGCAGCGGTTCTGAAATTCAAGGTGGACGCCGTGGTTTACACCGGCGGCATGGCCCACTCCAAGAAATTCGTTTCCACCATCGAGAGCTATGTGGGGCCCCTGGCGCCCACCATCTGCCTGCCCGGTGAGGAAGAAATGCAGTCTCTGGCCCTGGGTGCCCTGCGGGTGCTCCACGGGGAGAAGGCCAAGGTATACGAACAGGAGGTAAAGTAAATGCTGAACACCATTTCCGCCATTCTGGAGGCCGCCGCCCGGCATCCCGAGAAGCGAACCATCGCCGTCGCCGCCGCCCATGATTTGGACGTTCTGGAGGCCGTGGTGCAGGCCCGGAAGGCAGGGATTGCCCAGGGCTACCTGGTGGGCAAGGAGGAACAGATTCGGGATATTCTCACCGGTCTGGGGGAGAACCCCGCCGACTACACCATTGAGGACGCCGCCACCGATCCGGAGTGCGCCGCCAGGGCCGTGGCAGCGGTTCGCGCCGGGAAGGCCAACTTCCTGATGAAGGGTCTGCTGGGCACCGCCGACCTGATGCGGGCCGTCATCGACAAGGAGAACGGTCTGCGCACCAGCCGCCTCATCAGCCATGTGATGCTCTATGAGGTTCCCGGCAAAGCCATGCTTGCCCTGTCCGACGGCGGCATGAACACCTTCCCCGACCTTCCCAAGAAGGCGGAGATCCTGGAAAACGCCGCCCGGGTTCTGGCCGCTCTGGGCTATGAGGAAATGAACGCCGCCTGCGTCTGCGGCGCGGAGGTTGTAAATCCCAAGGTGCAGTCCACCCTGGACGCCAAGGCTCTGACGGAAATGACCGACCGCTGGGCGCCCTATCATATGAACGTCTGCGGCCCCGTGGGCCTGGACCTGGCGGTGAGCGAGGAAGCCTGCCGTCACAAGCATTTCACCGCCCCCGGCGCGGGCAAGGCGGACATCCTGCTGGTTCCCACCTATGAGGTGGGCAACGGCATCGGCAAGGCTATGAGCCTCTTCGCCGGCGCCCAGAACGCCGGTATCATCGTGGGCGCCCAGGTCCCCATCGTCCTGGTGTCCCGGGCCGATTCCGCCCGCAGCAAGCTGGCCTCCATCGCCCTGGGCGCCGTCACCGCGGGACAGGTGTAACCAATTTTCGTCCGTAGGGGAGGGTCACCGACCCTCCCGAAACCCGGTGAAACTGAGCAGAACCGACAAAACGCAGAGTATTGCGAATTCGCATAGGTGCGCCGTTCAAATCGGTGCTTCCTGCCGGGAGGGTCATGACCCTCCCCTACAGTAAAAATCAGGACAATCCCGTAGGGGAGGGTCACCGACCCTCCCGAAACCCGGTGAAACTGAGCAGAACCGACAAAACGCAGAGTATTGCGAATTCGCATAGGTGCGCCGTTCAAATCGGTGCTTCCTGCCGGGAGGGTCATGACCCTCCCCTACAGCCAAATCTGTTGTAATCCATTTTAAAATTATATTTTTAAATTTCAGAAAGGTGGGATTCTCTATGAAACACTTGCTCTCCGGCAACGAAGCCGCGGCAAGAGGCGCCTACGAAGCGGGCGTCAAGGTGTGCTCCGCTTATCCCGGCACACCAAGCACGGAAATCTTTGAAAACCTCCCCCAGTACAAGGACAGCCTGTACTGCGAGTGGGCCCCCAACGAAAAGGTGGCCACCGAGGTAGCCATCGGCGCTGCCCTGGGCGGCGTCCGCAGCCTGACTGCCATGAAGCACGTCGGCGTCAACGTGGCCGCTGACCCCATTTTCACCGCCGCCTACAACGGCGTGGACAAGGGCTTCGTCATCGTCTCCGCCGACGATCCCTCCATGCACTCCTCCCAGAACGAGCAGGACAACCGGCACTACGCCCGGGCCGCCCGTCTGCCCATGGTGGAGCCCTCCGACTCCCAGGAGTGCCTGGACTACATGAAGGCCGCCTTTGAAATCTCCGAAAAGTGGCACATCCCCGTCCTGTACCGGGTCACCACCCGGGTCTGCCACTCCAAGAGCCTCGTGGAGTTCTCCGACCGGCAGGAAGTGGCCTATGAGCCCTTCACCCGGAACATCGCCACCCGTGTCAGCACCCCCGCCAATGCCTACCGGAACCACGCCACCATGGAGAAGAAGATGGCGGAGCTGGCCGCTTACGGCGTGTCCTGCCCCATCAACCGGGTGGAAATGGCCGGCACCAAGGTGGGTGTTGTCACCGCCGGTATTTCCTATCAGTACGCCAAGGAAGTGTTCCCCGAGGATACCTCCTTCCTGAAGCTGGGCCTCACCAATCCCCTGCCCATGGATCTCATCCGGGACTTTGCCTCCAAGGTGGAGAAGCTCTACGTCATCGAGGAGCTGGATCCCTTCATGGAGGAGCAGATCAAGGCCGCCGGCATCGAGTGTGTGGGCAAGGAGCTGACCGGCGTTCTCTATGAGCTGAATCCCCAGCTGCTGCAGGAGCGTCTCTTCGGCAAGAAGCCCGAGACCAAGGACGTAAAGGCCGAGGCCGTGCCCCGTCCCCCTGTCCTGTGCCCCGGCTGCCCCCACAGAGGCTTCTTCTACACCATGTCCAAGAACAAGA
>JBJDYK010000004.1:0-3726 GCA_051867275.1 Faecousia sp. | reverse complement strand
ACAATCCCATGTGGAATATCTGCTGGATGTGCTGCTGTTCTCCGACATAGGGGAACGTGCTGCCCTGATTGCCAGCTACGGAAAGGAAGTGAGGAACCTTGAGCGGAGAATGGCAGACCTTGCCGCCAGAACTGCGGCAGGCTGTGACGGACACCATCGAAGCCGCACCCCCTTCCCGGAGCGTTGAGGAAGTGAAAGCCATGCTGGAAAGCACCGAGAAAGGCGGCGTGCGGAACAGTATCCACAACTGCCTGACCGTGTTCCAGTATGACCCCATCCTTTCCGGGGCGGTTGCGAAAAATCTCCTGACCGAGCGCATTGACCTTCTAAAGCCCATCGGCAGGAAACGCAGAACCGGCAGCAAGGCCATGACCGACACAGATATGAAGTATATCCGGCTGTATCTGGAAGATACCTACGGCCTGACAAGCGAGAAAAAGATAGCAGACGCCGCTGATCTGGCCGCAGACGCTAACAGCTACCATCCCATCCGGGACTACCTGAACGGCCTTGTCTGGGACGGGAAAGAGCGTATCCGCTACTGCCTGCGGCACTTTCTGGGAGCCGACACAGACAACTTCACTTACCATTCCCTGCGGCTGTTCCTGCTGGGAGCCATCCACCGGGCTTTCTGCCCCGGCTGTAAGTTTGAGGTCATGCTCTGTCTGGTAGGTGGTCAGGGGGCCGGGAAATCCACCTTCTTCCGGCTGCTGGCTGTAAAAGACGAGTGGTTTTCCGATGATTTGCGGAAGCTGGACGATGATAACGTGTACCGAAAGTTACAAGGCCACTGGATAATTGAAATGTCGGAGATGATTGCCACCGCCAACGCCAAGAGCATTGAGGAAATCAAGTCATTTTTAAGCCGCCAGAAGGAGGTCTATAAAATCCCCTACGAAACCCACCCGGAGGACAGGCTGCGGCAATGCGTGTTCGGCGGGACTTCCAATGCGCTGGACTTCCTGCCCCTTGACCGTTCCGGGAACCGGCGCTTCCTGCCGGTCATGGTCTACCCCGAACAGGCCGAGGTACACATTTTGGACGATGAAGCCGCTTCCAGAGCCTATATTGAACAGGTATGGGCGGAAGCCATGACAACCTACAAAAGCGGCGATTTTAAGCTGTCTTTTACACCCGAAATGATACAGTACCTCAAAGAACACCAGCGGGATTTCATGCCGGAGGACACCAAGGCCGGGATGATACAGGCGTACCTTGACCGCTACACCGGCAGCGCCGTATGCTCCAAGCAGCTTTTCAAGGAAGCCCTGAACCACCCCTTTGACGAGCCGAAGCAATGGGAAATCCGGGAAGTCAACGACATCATGAACCACTGTATCACGGGATGGAAGTATTTCTCCAATCCCCGGATATTTGAAGGATACGGCAGGCAAAAGGGCTGGGAACGGGAAGCCCCGGCAACGGGCGCTGACAACGGGCGTGAAAAAACGCCGGACGGATTTGTGGAAGTCACGGAGCAGATGGAACTTCCCTTCTGAAAAATCCGGGGAAACCACAGCCGGTTGCCGACCCCGTTGCTATCCCGTTGCCGAGCCGGTTGCCGGGAAAAAGCCCATAACTGCGGGCTTTTCTCCCCTCTGACAACCAAAGCAACAGAAAAATAAAAGAAAAAGTAAATAAACAGTAACCCGCCAGACAGAGATTGTTTTCGAGGTTTTTTGAAGCCCGTTGCCGGACTTCGTTGCCGACCCTCTCCTGTCTGGCTTATTTCATTTATGGAGGTAACTGCCTATGGCAAAAAGCAAAACTGAAATCCATGTCACAACGGTATTTGACGGCGAACTGGACGCTACGGACGTTTTCGTGAGCCTGATTGCACAGAAATACAGCCAGAGAAATGATAAAGAATATCTTGCGAAAAAGCAAGATTTAGAGTATAATAAAGACAAGGTTCAGAGTGACCGTGTTCCGTCTGGATTGTGCGGGTAAACGGTTATGATGAACGGAATGGAATATACAGGCATGGACGCAATACTGGCGGGCAGCTTCCGGGCGGCTATCTATTGCAGGCTTTCCAAGGACGATGACCTTGACGGGGAGAGCGCCAGCATTGCAAACCAGCGAGATATGCTGGAAACCTACTGCGAGAAGCAGGGATGGGAGGTTGTTGCAGTCTATCAGGATGATGGCTACACGGGGCTGAACATGGAGCGCCCCGACCTGAAACGGATGTTGAAAGCCATCGAGCGCAGGCAGATAAACCTTGTGGTCACGAAAGACCTATCCAGACTGGGTAGGAATTACTTGCAGACCGGCTTCCTGATTGAAGATTTCTTCCCCCGCCACGGCGTCCGGTATATCGCCATGAATGACGGTATCGACACCATGCGGGACAACAACGACATTGCGCCGTTCAAGAACATCCTCAACGAGATGTACAGCAAGGACATTTCCAAGAAGGTTCATTCCTCTTATCTGCTGAAAGCGCAGAAAGGCCAGTTTACCGGCTGCCTTGCCCCCTTCGGCTACCAGAAAGACCCGGAGGACAAAAACCACCTGCTGATTGACGAGGAAACGGCTCCTATTGTCCGGCGTCTGTTTGCGTGGGCGCTGGAAGGACACGGCCCCAACTACATCCGGCGCAGGCTGGAAGAAGAAAAAATCCCATGCCCGACCTACTGGAACCGGGTACGGGGGCTGCGGAACGTGTCAACCAAGTGGGAAAAGAAAGACCCGGTAAACGGGCGGTATATCTGGGACTTTACCGTGATTAAGGACATCCTGATGAACCCCGTCTATACCGGCGCTATCGCTTCCCAGAAGAAGGAATACCGCTTCAAAATCGGCACCATCGGGGAGAAGAAGCCGGAGGAATGGATTGTCGTGGAGAACCAGCATGAGCCGCTTGTTGACCGCAAGACCTTTGACATCGTGCAGCGCAAGCTGAAATCCCGGCAGCGCCCCCGCCAGACCGGGGAAATCAGCCTGTTTGCGGGGCTTATCAAATGCGGCGAGTGCGGGAAGTCGCTGACTATCCGCTACACCAATGAGAAGCACCCGAAGCAGATTTATTCCTGTAAGACCTACAATGCCTACGGGAAACAGCACTGTTCCCAGCACCGGGTTGAGTACAACACCCTGTACCGGCTTGTGCTGAACAAAATCCGAGAGTGCGCCAGAGCCGCCCTGATGGACGGGGAAGCCGTTGCCGGGAAGCTGTCCGACACCTGCGAAGCCGAGCAGAAAGGCCAGCGGGAAGCGTTGGAACGCTCCCTTGCCAAAGACGAGGAACGCATTGACGTTCTGGAAAAGATGGTTCTGCGGCTGTATGAGGACATGGTTGCCGGACGTATCAGCGAAGCGAACTTCAATCTGCTGATGGAAAAGACGCAGAAGGAACAGGCCGAATTGAAAGCAAGGGTTGAGGAAGGCCGGAAGAAGCTGGCCGATGAAATCCGGCTTGCGTGTGACGCCCGCCAGTGGGTAGAAGCCATTCAGGAATACGCCGACATCACGGAACTGGACGCCGCCACCCTCAACCGCCTGATTAAAGAAATCGTTGTCCATGAGAGCATAGACAGCGATAAGACAAGACACATTTCTATCGAAATTCATTTTAATCTCAAACCCATCCCGGAAGTGGAGCAGGTCACAGCCTGACCTGCCCCCGCCGGGGCGGTTCTTAAAAACTCCATAGATATTTCTTGACACGCCGCCGCCCGCCATCGAGCCGGTTTCCTACACCTATTTGGGTATGAAACAGCT
>JBJDYK010000003.1:0-19262 GCA_051867275.1 Faecousia sp. | reverse complement strand
TAGGGCGATTTCGCCCTACCTTTTTTCGTTCGCCAATGATTATTTTACACTAAGGTTGGTGCCGGATACCTGTACGGTGCGCGCGTGGAGGCTCCGGAAGAAGAAAACACCACGGCCAATCTGATTGCTGGAATTATCAGGGTCCGCATCTACCTGGCATCTCCCAGTCCTGCTCAGGAGATCAGCGTTACCCTGGAATATGATTCCAGCTATGTGGCAACGGCCATGCAGTAAGGAGGGACAACTACATGAAGTTCCAGGAAACTGTCGTAAACTTTGCAGTCTATGAGGATAAGAACGAATTCATGGGCATTGCGGATGTGCAGCTGCCCGACCTGACCGCCCTGACCCAGCAGATCTCCGGCTCCGGGATTGCCGGTAATATTGAGGCTATCATTCCCGGCCATTTCGAGGCCATGACTATGACATTCAACTTCCGCACTACCACAACCGCTGCCCTGAAGATGTCCGAGCCTCGCCGCCACAACATCGACATCCGTGTAGCGAACCAGGTGGAGGACACGGTGGCCGGAAAGATCACGACCGAGAGCGTAAAGCATGTTTTGGTTGTCATCCCCAAAAAGGATGGCGGCGGCAAGCTGGCCCCGGCCTCTGCAACAGACGCTTCCGGCGAGTATGCCGTCCGGTACTGGGCCACCTACGTGGACGGAAAGAAAATCCGGGAGATCGATCCCATGAACAGCATCTGCATCATCAATGGTGTGGACTACCTGGCCGATGTGCGGAAAGCACTCGGCAAATAACTGATATGCCCGGAGCGGCCTGAAGCCGTTCCGGGCATTCCATATCGCTTTTGAGAGGAGATTATCAACATGAGCAACCATGTCATGGATCCGAATGAGTTTTCCGCAGCCGTGCAGGAGGCGGCGGAGAGTAGATCTGCTGTTACTGTTCAGCTGTCCCGCCCCGTTTCCTACGAAGGAAAGACATACACCGAACTGCGGTTTGACTGGGATAGGCTGACCGGCGAGGACAGTCTGGCCATTGAGAACGAGCTGCAGGCCCAGGGAAAATTTGTCGTTGCGCCCACATTCTCAGGGGAGTACCTGGTGCGCATGGCGGCCAGAGCCTGCACCGAAATGATTGGCCAGGATCTGATCCGGTCCCTGCCCATTTCGGATTATAACCGGATTCGGAGCGCCGCCCGGTCTTTTTTGCTGAACTCGGAGTCGTAACCTGTGATGGCGGTCTATGGCTCCGGAAGCAATGTCTGATCCTTGCACGAAACTGCAATACACCGATTCCGTTCTGGCTGTCTCTGCCGCTGACGGAGTTGACGCATTGGATTGCGGCGAACAATCAGATCGTGCAGGACCAAAAGCAATTGCACAGAAAAACCGGATAAGTATGAGTGAGCCGTAAGGAGGATCAGAGCAGTGGACAGTAGAAAAGAGTATGAGACGCTATTCCGTCTTAATGCCCAGCTGGGCGGAGGGTTCAGCAGCACGTTCAAATCCGCACAGAATGAGCTTTCTGCATTTCAAAGAGATATGCAGGCTCTGAACCGCACACAGTCTGATGTCAATGCATATCAGAAACAGCAATCGGCTGTAGAGAATACCAAGAAAAAATTGGAGACTTTACAGCAGCAATATGACAACATCCAGAGAGAAATTAAGGAGACAGAGGGATTTTCTTCTGACCTTCAGAACAAGCTCCTGTCCAAACAGCAGCAAATCGATAAGACCTCCCACTCTTTGGAGCAGCAGACCGACAAGCTGCGCCAGATGGACTCCGCTTTGCGGGAGGCCGGTGTAGATACTGGCAATCTGAAATCTGAAAGTGCCAGGCTTGGCAGTCAGATGGAGGAGCTGCGTAAGGAGCAGAGCCAAGCAGCCGAGAGTGCAGAGGATTTCGGCGAGTCTTCCGCGAACGCATTTTCAGAGATCCAGCAGGCTATCGCCGCCGCTGGAATCGCGGTTGCTCTCAAAGAAATCTACGATGGATATATGGCCTGCGTTTCCGCAGCCGGTGATTTTGAGGAATCTATGTCCACTGTGGAGGCCCTGTCCGGTGCTTCATCGGCAGAACTGGAAAGCCTCGCTTCCATGGCAAAGGAACTTGGTGCAACCACAAAGTTCACGGCAAAGGAAAGCGCGGATGCAATGACCTATATGGCCATGGCCGGATGGGATGCAAACGATATGCTGTCAGGCATGGATGGCGTGTTGCAACTGGCCGCAGCCTCCGGTGAAGACCTCGCCATGGTTTCGGACATCGTAACGGACAACCTCACCGCATTCGGACTCACGGCGGAAGACACCGCACACTTCTCTGATGTTCTTGCGGCAGCGGCGACCAACTCCAACACCAGCGTGAGCATCATGGGTGAAACTTTCAAACAGTCAGCTCCAATTGCGGGCGCATTGGGGTATAGTATCGAGGATGTCGCTACTGCTGTTGGATTGATGGCGAATGCAGGCGTCAAAGGCAGTATGGCAGGCACCTCCCTCAAAAATACATTCAATGGACTTTTGGAGGGAGTAACTCTCACCGGTGAAGCATTCGGCGAGTACGAATTCTCCGCACTTAAGGCTGATGGAACGATGAAGACTTTCGGAGACACCATCAACGAACTGCGTGTGTACTTCTCACAGATGACTGCGGCGGAAAAAAACAGCAACGCTGAGGCAATCGCGGGAATGCGAGGATATGCAGGTCTGCTGGCAATTCTAAACGCTACCGAGGATGACTACAACTCTCTCACAAGCAGCATAAATAAGTGCACCGGAGCCGCATCCAAAATGGCTGCCATAAAAATGGACAACATGAACGGAGAACTCACATTGGCCAAATCCGCATGGGATGCGCTGAAAATGTCCATTGGTGAAAAATTCACTCCGGTCATGAGAAAGCTGTATGAAATCGCAGCAAAGGTATTCGGCGGTCTGAGTACATTTATAGACCGGGAGCCTACGCTTATCAAGGCGATTGCTGCGGGAGCTGCGGTCCTTGGAACTGTGGTTACAGTACTGGGAGCGCTGGCGGCTGCGGCAAAAATTGCAGCCGCTGCATCGGCATTGCTTTCCTCGTCCATACCTGGTGTCAACCTCATCATGGGCGTTACTGGTGCTTTCGCAGCATTAACTTCCGCGCTTGTAATCCTTGCTGATGACGGAATCCCGTCCGTGCGGGAGCTGACCGAGGCTGCTCGGGAAATGGAAGAAACCATGGAAGAAGCGAAGTCCACCTACGATGACACCGTGACTTCAACCCTGGCTGCAGTCAACGTTGCTGAAGACTATATCCAAGAACTGGAGCAGATGGAGGCTGCAGGGATTTCAACGGACGACCAGGCTCGGCAATACCACAACACACTGGTTCTGCTATGTCGGGTTGTCCCGGAGCTTGCCGAGCAAATCGATCTCGAGAACGACATAATCAGGGGAGGCACGGCTGCCCTGCGGGACAACACGGAAGCATGGGCTGAAAACGCGAAACGTAAAGCCTACCAGGAATACCTGAACGGCCTCTATGAGAAATATGCTGACGTTCTGATTGAAGCTGAGGAGAATGAGATCAAGCTTACAGATGCCAAGAAAGCCAGGGAAGATGCTGAGAACGCACACCAGGATCAGCTGGATCGCTTATCAGAGTTGTGGAAGCAGGCGCAGGATGCGGCAGATGCATATCTGGAAGCAACCGGAGAGATGCTACCGGCACAAAATTTTCTGTCTGAAGAATACAATCAAATCAATATGAGCCTGGATGAGTATGGGGAAAGACTTGGGTCTGCGATAATTACTGAGGATGCATATAATAAAGCGATTAAGGAAGATTCAGATGCCATTGAAGCCGCAAAAAAGGAAATTGCTCTCGCCGAAGAAGCAGTGAAAAATCTTACCGGAGCAACAGATGATGGTGCAGAATCTTCCGAAAATCTTTCAAAACAGCAGAAAGAAGTTCAGTCCACTATTTCGGATATGGTATCCACATTGGAGGAGCTGTCTAAGGCTTACACAGAGGCATACAACGCCGCATATGAAAGCGTATCCGGACAATATGCGCTCTGGGATAAGGCGGCAGAGGTTGTTGCAACAAGCGCACAGACCATAAATTCAAACCTGAGTAGTCAGATTGGATACTGGCAGGATTACAATGCAAACCTTGCAAGCCTTGGCGATCGGGCGTCCGACATTGAGGGCCTGACCGATATGCTGTCATCCTTTGCCGATGGAAGTGCCGATAGCGTAAATGCAGTGGCAGGCATGGCAGCAGCCAGTGATGAAGACCTTCGGATGATGGTTAAGAACTGGCAGACGCTTCAAGAGGAGCAGAGTAAAACGGCAGACAACCTTACGGTAATCAAAACCGGAATCACAGAAACCACGGATGAAATGCTGCGGGAGTATACCGCTGCAATTCAGGACATGGATCTCAGCAATGAAGCAAAGGACAGTGCCGCCAGTACGATCCAATCCTTCATTGATGCTGCCAACGAGATGCTTCCGCAAGTCAGAGAGGCCTACGCACGACTTGGGAATGCCGCGCTCTATGCATTGGGCAGGGGCACATATGGATCCTCAATCGTATCCGTTACGGGAACTTCTTATGGTCGCCCGGCATACTCAACCATTTCCGCAAATGCAAACGGAACGACCTACGCCGACGATATATTCATCGCCGGTGACGATGGCCCTGAGCTCATCGTCGGGAAGAAGGGCGCATCCGTTTTCCCTGCGCAGGAGACGCAGCGCATTATTGATGCCATGCCATACGGCGGATACGGAGGCGGTGCGAAAATCACGTTTGCACCGGTCTATCAGTTGGAAGGTGTCTCCAACGCCTCTGATCTGGAGACTGTGCTTCGGGAGCATGATGAGGAATTTCGTGCGTTCATCATACAGGTGGTGGCCGACTCCGAAGCGGATGCAGCCAGGAGGCGATACTGATGGGTAAAACCTATACCACGTTGCAGGGCGATATGTGGGACAGCATAGCCTACAGTCATTTGGGCAGCGTGGCCCACACAGACATTCTCATGCGGCAGAATATCCAGTACAACGACATCTACATTTTCCCGGCTGGTATTGTGTTGGAGTTACCGGATGTAAATTCCCATACTGACAGCGCATCGGATGCGATGCCTCCCTGGAAGCGGGTGGCAGGATGAGCAATGTCAACATTTCCAGGCGCACATCCGCAGAAATCTGTTTTGATGGAGTGGATATTACAAAGTCCGTTCGACCATATCTTCTGTCCCTGACCTATACGGACAATGAAGAGGATGAGGCAGACGATCTGCAAATCAATCTGGCCGACCGTGACGGCCTGTGGCTTTGTCAATGGCTGAATGATATGGTGCAGGCGGCGGCTTCCACAACAAGCGTTGCTTCGTCGGCGCCGGTGTCTTCTACCGCCACCTACCAGGTCACGGCGAAAAGCGGCCTGAATGTCCGATCCGGCCCCGGAACCGGGTACTCCAAACTGGGTGCGCTGGCCTTTGGCGAATCAGTCAATGTGGAATCCATTCAGAACGGATGGGCCGTGATCCAGTACAGTGGCCGTACCTCCTATGTCTGTGCGGATTACATTCAGCCCTCCGTGGGCGGCACAAGCAATGGCAGGCAGTCCAGAAGCAGCGTTTCCAGTCTGAAAATACGGGCTGGGATCCTCCGTGGGAACTGGAACGGTGACGGCTCAGATAAGGTGCTGGACTGTGGCCAGTTTGAACTGGACAGAATTGATGCATCCGGTCCGCCTGCAACAGTGACAATCAAGGCCACGGCACTTCCATTCTCTTCTCAGATTCGTCAGACCAAACGCTCCCAGGCGTGGGAATCCTACACACTCTCAGGAATAGCAAGAGAAATGGCTGCCCGGAATGGCATGGCCTTTTTGTATGAATCGGCCAGCGACCCATATTATGACAGGGTGGAGCAGGTCAAGACCAGCGATATTTCCTTCCTGTCTGCTCTCTGCCACAATGCCGGAATCAGCCTGAAGGCCACCTCTAATATCCTGGTGCTGTTCGACCAAAGATCCTATGAGAGCAAGGCGGCGGTCAAGACCATCCGCTGCGGTGACGGCAGCTATACCAAGTATAAGCTGGCCATGGGCAAGGCGAATACCCAGTACGCTTCCTGCCGGGTCAGTTATTCCGGCTCCGGAAAGTGCATCGAGGCCACAGCCTATGTGGAGGACTACAAGGCAGATTCTGACAAAAATCAGCAGTTGGAGATCACAGCCAGGGTAGGAAGTGTTGCTGAAGCCAAAGCCATGGCAGAAAAGCAGCTCCGACTGCATAACAAGTACGCCCGCACAGCCACGTTCACCATGACCGGCGACCCGGATATGCTGGCAGGTGTGACCGTCCAGTTGGCAGACTGGGGAAGCTGGGACGGGAAATACATCGTCAAGCAGGCGCGGCATACCGTAGGCTCCTCCGGCTACACAACCGTGGTTACGCTTCGCCGTGTATTGGAGGGGTACTGATGATCGAAAATATTGTGCGTGTAGGAACCGTTACAGCCGTAGACGCAGAAGCAAAAAAAGCCCGTGTTCTGTTTCAGGATATGGGCTTTTCCTCCGGCTGGTTGGACATTTTGAGGAACGGACAGGCAGATACCTGGCTGCCGAATGTCAACGATACCGCCGTGGTGCTGTATCTTCCGGTTTGGCAGGGTGATGGCTTTATTCTGGGGGTGTTGTAATGCAGATTGGATGCCTTGGTGATATTGCATTCAAAGTTTCATCTGATATGGTGCGGACAATCAGTAACGTTACCTGGTCCGGCAGTGCCAACTACAACACCCACTCCCGGCACTTGAATGATGCTCTAACCGAATTCACAGGTCTTTCACCGGACGAAATGACCTTTGACATTGTACTTTCTGCATTTCTCGGCGTGAATCCAATGTCAGACCTGTCGAAGATCTGGGAGTATGAGCGAAAAGGCAAGGCCCTGCCACTGGTAATTGGCAGTAAGGCATACGGCAAATATCGCTGGGTCATCAAGAGCCACAAAATCAAAATGCAGACCTTCAGCGGCAGCGGGGATTTGATGTCAGCCACGGTCTCCGTCAGTCTCCTGGAATACATCAAGAGGTGATATGCGTGACCTATACCGTAGCGGCAGGTGCGCCGCTCACTCTGCGAGAAACTGACACTGTGGCTTCCGTCCTGCAAAACGTGGCTATCATCCTGGCCACCAGGCGCGGAAGCTGCCCATTGTATCGTGATTTCGGAATTCCAGTGGATTTTCTGGACAGGCCCATGCCGGTGGCTAAGACGCTTGCCTACGCTGAAATCAAGGATGCCATAGAAACCTATGAGCCGCGGGCCAAAGTGGTAAACATCACATTTTCTGAAAGCCCGGATGTACACGGGCAGTTGAATCCGGTTGTGGAGGTGAGTATCGAAGATGCGTAGCGACTATGAATTTATCCAAACAGACACAACGGCACTTGTAAATGCCCTCATTGCTGCCTATGAGAAAATGACTGGCGTCACAGTACATCCGGCCAGTCCGGAGCGTCTGTTCATTGCCTGGGTGGCGGACATCATCGTGCAGACCAGAGTTTCCATCAACTATGCCGCCAATCAGAATATCCCAAGCCGGGCTGTGGGTGCAAACCTGGATGCCCTGGCGGAGCTGTTTTATACCAAGCATCGACCTGCAGCCAAGGCGGCATCCTGTACCGTGCGATTTTCCGTCTCAGAGCCGCAACAGAGCGCAATCCTGATTCCCTCTGGTACAAGAATCACAGACGCAACAAACACCCTGATATGGGAAACGTCAGCGGATTCCTATATCCTGGCTGGAGAAGCCTCAGTGGATGTTCCGGTACGCTGCCAGGAGTCAGGAACTGTTGGAAACGGCTATGTTGCCGGGCAGCTGAACACCGTGGTAGACGTGTTTCCGTATTATATCGCCTGTTCCAATATCAACGACACGGACGGCGGTACCGATGCAGCCACGGACGAAGAATTCTTCGAATTGCTGAAAGCCTCGGAGGACGCATACTCCACAGCCGGTCCAATGGGTGCATACATCTACTGGGCCAAATCCGTGTCCACGGAAATAGCAGATGTCAAGGCAATTTGCCCCATGGTGGATGGCAAGCTGCAGGCCGGGCAAGTGGCCATTTATGCCCTGATGAACGATGGCACTATCGCCACGGACACAATCAAAGCCTTAATCCTCGCTGCCTGCAACGACGATAAGGTGCGGCCCCTGACTGACCTGGTTTCCGTGAAAGATCCGGAAAAGGTTCCATATGACATCTCCCTGACTTATTACATCCCAAGCGATACAACCACGTCTGCATCTGAAGTACAGACCCAGGTGGAGTCAGCCGTGGATGCTTACATTGCTTGGCAGTGCGCCCGTCTTGGCCGGGACATCAATCCATCCAAGCTGATCTCCCTGCTCATGGATGCTGGGGTAAAACGTGTGGAGATTACGGCACCGGCATTCCGCCGCCTGAAGGACGGCAGCGACCACGCCGTGCCGGAGGTGGCCACGCTGCGGAACCGTACCATCACCAGCGGAGGATATGAGGATGAGTAATTACGGCATGACCGCCTCCAACTTCCTGCGGACGCTTCCCACGGTACTGCAAAACGACCCGCATATGCGGGCCATGGCTTCCGCAATTGCGGTTGAGCTGGATAGGCTTTCAGAAGATGTCCGTGCGGCGCAAATCTACACGCGCATTGACGAACTGGATGAGTCCATGCTGGATGCACTGGCGGCAGACTTCAAAGTGGACTGGTGGCGGCCTGATGCCTCGCTGGATGAGAAAAGGTACGCTCTGAAGGTAAACTGGTATGTGCATAAGCACCTTGGAACCAAATCGGCCATTGAAACCGCCGTGGCAGACTACCTGGGCAGCGGAAAAGTGGAGGAATGGTTTGAATACGGTGGCCAGCCCCACCACTTCCGGGTTGCGTCTGAGAACAATACCGCCATTATCACCAACTATGACGCATTCATATCGGTCCTGGAGGTTGTCCAGCGCCGCAGCTCCGTTCTGGAGCATATTACCGCCATACTTCGTCATCTGCAGGAGCTGTATATCGGTACGGCTATGCGGGTTGGGAAAATAGGCGTTGCCACCACTGAGCCTGTGGATGTCAGCGCAATAAACAGCCTTTCTGACGAGCTTGGCAATTCTATTACTGATGAACTTGGAAACATCCTGATAGATGGAGGCAATCTGTTATGACACTGAATCTTACAAACGCAGGCCTGAATGTTCTGCTCCGGTCCTTGGCCGGGGACAGAATCATCTTTACACGTGCACAGATTGGCAACGGGGCGGCAAAGGCACCTGCCACAGCGGAATCTCTCAGCAACCCGCTGCTTGAGTTGCCCATTCAGGCCATCGATGTCAGCACAACCAATGCAACACTGAAAACCAAATTCAACAACAACACTGTTGAGGCCGGTTTCCGGCACACGGAAACCGGTATCTGGGTACAGAACCAGGACGATTCCTCTGCTGAGGTGCTGTATGCCTATGGCACACAGCCGGAGGACACTGCAGACTACATTTCCGCCAGCGGGGATTCCATCCTTGAAACCCAGATGGACTTTCTTGTGTTCGTTGGTGAATCGCAGAACATATCCGCAATCATCAGCGAATCACTGGTATATGCCAGCGCAGCCGACCTGAAAGCCCATGTGGAGAATAAGGATAATCCGCATGCCGTGACGGCAAAGCAGGTGGGTCTTGGGAGCGTTCCAAATGTTAGAACGAATGACCAGACACCCACCTACACTACCCCCAGTACTTTGTCCGCATTGGCATCCGGAGAAAAGCTGGCAACTGCCATGGGAAAACTTTCCAGGGCAGTGCTGTCCATTATCTCTCACCTGAAAGACGAGAAAAACCCGCATGAGGTAACAGCAGATCAGATCGGAGCTGCGAAAGAAAGCCATAAGCACGATGCGACGGATATCACAAAGGGCATTCTTGGCACTGCCCGTGGCGGTACCGGAAAAGGATCCTGGACTGCAAACCGGCTTATCTACCCCTCTGCGGCAGATGCTTTCTCTCAGTTGCCGTTCCCATCTTCGGACGGAATGTCTCTGCGCCAGGATAAATCCGGCGCGCCGTATTGGGCCAAAGTCACCTCCAGCGAAACCGGCACCTATGTTGGAAAGGGGCGCACCGGCAGCAGTCAAAAGAATTCCATTACTTTCTCCGGTGGCGTACCGAAGCTGGTAATCATCCAGCAGAAAGGCGCTGGAACTGGCCGCCATGCCGTCCTGTTGCCTGGTGCATCTGCGCCAGTTGGATACTCTGAGGTAGACGGAACCCTGAAAGACCTGGTTGTAAGTGTATCTGGGAATACGGTGTACTGGTACTACAACTCCACAGAATCGCACCCCGCAAACCAGTTGGATACAAACGGCGAAACCCATGTATATGCTGGCATCTTCTAAAGGAGGGCAAGATGGGACTGACGAAACTCACAGAAAAAGAAGTTGCAAATGCGCTTCTGGAAATGGCCCATGTCATTGTGACACAGCCTGAACAGGACGAAGATGGAAACCTGAAAGAATCCATTCGCCGTGTACCGCTCAAGAAATTCTTTGCGGAACTGTATGATGCCAGAAATGACGACGATGGAAGCGGAAAGCAGATAGTCTACGGAAGCGTTGGAGAATTCCTTCGTTCCATTTCTTCCAGAATCGCATCGTTGGATTTGGATCTGCAGATCAATCCGGCAGATGGCCTGCTGTGCCTGACGCGTGATGGACTGTTCATCGGTTCCGGTGTCTCACTGCCTGATACAGGAACCGGCTTTGATGCCGTAGCCATGGACGAATCCGGCTTCCTTCACATCACCAAGGACGGCGAGGATGTTGTGGACCCCGTGTACATCGGCACCGGAGGTGGCGGCGGGTCATCGTATGGCTATCGGGTATCCATCAAGAACCTGCTGGACGCGCGCACCCTGACGGCAACCTTTGGCAGCCAGGTATATCTGCGTTTCCAGTATACGTCTACGGATGAGGACGGGAACGACGATGGTTCCGGGGTTTGTACCATCACGGTCAACGGAGCGAATGCTGCCACCATCAGCGTCCAACAGGGTGACAGCAGCATTGATGTGTCTCCATATCTTGCTTCCGGCTCAAATACGGTCAAGGTCAAAGTGGAGAATTCAGAGGGGCAATACAGATCGCTCATGTATACGGTCAATCTGGTCTCCCTGTCCATGGTCACAACATTTGACGCCATGGGTACTTACACCGGCGCGGTTGTGTTTAACTACACCGTAACCGGCAGCGGAACAAAGACCGTGCATTTCCTCCTGGACGGCGTGGAGATTGGAAGCGAGGATGTTTCCAGCTCCGGCAGGAGCCGCAGCTACAATATCCCGGCCCAGAGCGCGGGTGCGCACATCCTGACGGCCTACGCCGAAGCGACCGTTGACGGCACCACTGTCCGCAGCAACACGCTCACCGTTGGCATGATGTGGGTATCCGCTTCCATGAGCAGCCCAGCGATCCTGTCTACATTCACCCTGCAAAACGCCGTGCAGGGTGAAATCCTCAATATCCCGTACATGGCCTATGACCCGCAGGCCGAATCTGCCGCCGTGACGCTCTCCGTTCTGAATGCAGACGGCACTGTGTACTCCAGCGCGGTTCGCACGGTTGACCGCTCGGAACAAACGTGGGTGGTGCAGGATTACCCCGTTGGCAATATCGTGTTCCGCATTGCCTGCGGCATCGAGAAGCTGGATCTACCTGTTGCCGTCTCTGAAAGCAGCATCGTGATTGACCCCATCACGGACGCCCTGGCTCTGTGCTTTGATCCTACCGGGCGCAGCAATCTTGAGGATAATCCTGATAGTTGGGCGGATGGGGATGTAACTGCTACATTCACCGGAATCGGCTTTTCTGCCGCTGACGGCTGGCTGACGGACAGCGACGGCGCTTCCATGCTTCGAATCCTTCCCGGTGGCCAGATGACCATCCCCTTCAAGCTGTTTGAAAGCGACGCCAGAGCCTCCGGTGTTACGGTGGAGGTGGAGATGGCCACCCACAATGTCCGGGACTATGACACCGTGGTCATGTCCTGCCTGTCCGGTGGCCGGGGCTTCAAGATTGCCTCCCAGTATGCGCAGATCGCATCCGAGCAGTCCAGCGTGTCCATGCAGTTCAAGGAAGACGAAAAGGTGCGTGTGTCCTTTGTGGTGGAACCGCGCAACCTCCATCGGATGATCTATGTCTATGTGGACGGCGTGATGTGCGGCGCGATCCAGTACCCCACCAGCGATAACTTTGCCCAGTCTCCGGCTGTTGGTATCACGATTGGCGCGGAATCCTCCGGTATTGACCTTTACCGCATCCGGCTCTACACCAAGGGCTTGAACCGGCAGGAGGTGCTGGACAACTACATCGCAGACCGACCCCTGCTTTCTGACCGGCAGGACGCGGTGGCCCGGAACGACATTTTCGACCTTGCCGACAACATCGTGATCTCCAAGCTACCCGCCACGCTGCCATATATGGTCATCAAATGCCCTGAACTCCCGCAGTATAAGGGCGACAAGAAAACCTGTCAAATTGAGTACGTAAATCCCGCTGACACTGCCCGCAGCTTTACCGCTGACGGAGTGCAGATCGATGTGCAGGGTACATCCTCCGCCGGTTACAAGAAGAAAAACTTCAAGCCCAAGCTGAAAAGCGGCGTGACCTACACGGCCAGCGGCGAAACCGCAGAAAAGTATCTGCTCCGGGATGATTCCGTCCCCGCCACTGTGTTCTGCCTGAAAGCGGACGTCGCATCCTCTGAGGGCGCAAACAACGTGGAGCTGGTTCGCCTCTACAACGACACCGTGCCGCACAAGACGCCCGCCCAGGAGGCGGACAGCCGTGTGCGGGTTGGCATCGATGGTCTGCCCTGCATCGTTTTCTGGCAGAATACCGCCACCGGCGAGATTCGGTTCTGGGGCAAGTACAACTTCAACTTCGACAAGGGCGCGGAGGAGGTCTTCGGCCTGACCACCGGCTGCGAATCATGGGAAATCCTCAACAACACCTCCGACCGTGTGATTTTTAAGTCCGCCGACTTCAGCGGAACGGCATGGCAGGATGACTTCGAGGCCAGATACCCGGACGGCAACACCGACTGCACCAGGCTCAAGGCCATGTGCCAGTGGGTGGCATCCACCGACAGGAGTGCCGTCAGCACCCAGGAAGAAAAGGACGCCAGGCTCCGGAAGTTCAGGGACGAGTTTGCGGATCATTTTGTAAAGGCTCCCATGCTGTTCTACTACCTGTTCACGGAAGTGTTCCTGATGGTGGACAGCCGCGCCAAGAACTTCTTCCCAACCACCTTCGACGGCGTTCACTGGTTCCCGTTCCCCTATGACTTTGATACCGCCATCGGCATCAACAACGAGGGCCAGCTTGTCTTTGACTACGACCTGGAGGACACCGACACCGTAAGCGGCAGCAATGTGTTCAATGGACAGGATTCCGTGCTGTGGTGCAACCTCCGGGACGCTTTCGGTTCTGAACTCAAGGCCATGTATAACACCCTGCGCAGCGGCGGCACATTCAATTACGCAGAGGTAGTCAAGCGGTTCGCGGCGCATCAGGCGGTGTGGCCGGAGGCGGTCTGGAACGAGGACGCCTGGGAGAAGTACCTGGAACCGCTGGAGAACGACAACGACGGCAGCTACCTGGCCATGCTCCAGGGCAGCAAAGACTCCCAGCGTAAGTGGTGGCTGTTCAACGGCTTCCGTTACCGGGATTCCAAGTACCAGTGCGGCGACGCTTCCGGCAACTTTATTACCTTGCGCTGCTACGCCGTGGGGGACATTACCGTGACCCCCTATAGCCACATCTGGCCCCGGATTAAGTACGGCTCCTATACCGTGACCCGGCGCGGCAAGCGGAATGTACCCGCAACACTGGCTTGCCCTCTGGACACCATGAACGACACCGAGGTCTATATCTACTCCGCTGACCGGCTCTCCGCCATCGGCGATCTGTCCCCCCTCCAGGTTGGCTACGCCAATTTCAGCATGGCCTCTAAACTGCAAAGCCTGAAACTGGGCGACGGTTACGGCGACTACCAGAACACCCGGCTGACGGAGCTGTATGTTGGCAACAATGAGCTGCTCGCCTCCCTGGATGTACAGAACTGCGTCAACCTGTCCATGACCGTTGACCTGTCCGGCTGTGTCGGTATCGAGACGGTTAAGGCAAAAGGCTCCTCTGTCACCGGCTTCACGCTGCCAGTTGGCGGCAAGCTCAAGACCCTGGAGCTGCCCGGCACCGTGACCAACCTGACCATCCGGGATCAGACCCAGTTTGAGACACTGGATATGGCCGGTTACGGCAGCCTCACCACCCTGCGCGTTGAGAACACACCGAATGTCCCACTTGAAACCATTATCAACGATGCAGAGAGCCTTGACCGTGTGCGCTTAATTGGTATGGAGTGGACAGCGGCCAGCGAAGAAACCCTTCAAATGTCTATTACTCGGCTGAAGTCCTGTATCGGTATGGACGCCTCTGGCAATAACACCGCCGCTGCTGTCGTGACCGGCAGGGTGTATGTTCCCTCTATCTCCGCTGCCCTGCTGACGGAAATTAACGAAGCGTTCCCGCAGTTGGTGGTCGTGGCAAATGGCGTTCCTCAGTATGTTGTGCGTTATCTGGATTGGGACAATACTGTTCTGTATCGTGCTGTGGAATCTGAGGGCGCGGATGTGGTAAACGCCGTAACCGCCGGATATATTGAAGCCCCCACCAAAGAAGGTACAGAGGACACGGGCTACACGTTCAAAGATTTTGGGGATCTGCCTACTAATATCCACAGCAACGTGACTGTTGTAGCACAGTACACCACCACCTACCGCGTCCGCTTTATGAATGGCGACACTGCTTACAATACTCAGTGGGTGGCTGCCGGTGGCAGCGCTACTACGCCCTCTGGAACTCCTACGAAGGCGAGTACGGCTCAGTATTCTTACACCTTCAGCCGATGGGACGGCTCTTATACGAATATCACTGGCCCTGTGGACGTCATTGCGGTGTACACTTCCACTGTTCGGACATACACGGTCTATTTCTACAACGGATCTACGCTGTTGCAGACAGTAAATAACGTACCATATGGCAGCAGCGCAAGCTATACCGGCAGCACTCCCGTAATGGACGGCGTAGATGATCCTGAAAACTATGTGTTCTCCGGCTGGTCCCCCTCCAATACCAACATTCAGGGAACGACGTCCTGCTATGCTCAGTATAACTACATTGGCATTGAGGACACCATTACTGACACGTGGGAAGAAATTTTCGCAGCTATTGCGGACGGCACATATGCTACGAAATACAGCATTTGCGATACAAAGCTGCTGAACCTCGGAACCGAAGGCACCGTAGCTATGCAAATTATTGCTTTCGATACAGACGACTTGGCAGATGGCAGCGGAAAGGCCCCCATTACATGGCTTAGTGAGCAGTTGTTAAAGACATCTCGCCGCATGAATCCGGCTCTTGTCACAAACTATGACGAGAACACAAAGAACGCTTGGGCGGAAGGGAGCGACGGAGAATGGTCCTCACAAAATCAAGGTGGAAGTAGTACTTCTGCCACGGCAACGTGGGTCATAACTGCGGTAGATGCAGGAACGGTGACAGTTAGCTACAAGGTTGGGTCCGAAACCAATTATGATAAGCTGACGGTGAAAGTGAACGATACTGTAGTGGCAAACGCGATTAGCGGCACCGTTGATTGGACGGACTACGACGTGGAGTGCACTGCTGGTGACACGGTAACTGTTGTGGCGACCTACAGCAAAGATGGCTCAGGAGATAAAAACGGCGATACTGGTTACGTAAAGTTTAGCAGTACCGGAGCGATTGATGTTACGGCAAACATTGGTACTGTAACAATCAAAACGCTTCGTGACTACTCAGAAGGAACCGGTACGATTGGCGGCTGGGAAAAATCTGAAATGAGAACATACCTCAAAGAAACAGTCAAGCCGCTTATTCCTGAGACGGTTCGATCTGCGATTAAATCCGTCACTAAGACGCATCCAGCATACAGCACGGCTCGAAGCTCTGTTACACAAACAACAGAAGATGATGTTTGGCTGCCCAGCTACACGGAAATGTTCAGCACGACAGGGCTGTATCACGAAAAGTTTCCTGATAATACAAGCCGCATAAAATCTAAAGTAGGCGCGTCAAGCGCCTCTTGGTGGTGGCTCCGCTCGGCTTACAACAACAATCTCTTCAATGGTGTGTATACGGGCGGCTACGACGGCAGCTATGGCGCCGACGCCTCCGGTGCGCTGGCGCTCGGCTTCTGCACATAATCCAGGCCCCCTTTTATCTTGCCCCCTTTGTGGGGTGGGATAAAGGGGAAACAGCGGAACCAGGAAAAGGAAGCCACGCCGATACACGGAAGAATGACCGGAACTATTTACAACCTATACTCAGGAGGGAAATGCAATGAGATTGCTACAGTGTTTGCTCTACAGGAACCGCTGTTACCTGAAGGGCGAAACCATTACCCCGACAAAAATCGTGCTGCATTCCACGGGCTGCAACAACCCGTGGCTGGAACGCTATGTGCAGCCCCACAGCGGTCAGACCACAGGAATGGAGTGCTATCAGCCCGTGCGGGAAACCTACACACGGGATCAGATGCTGGCGATCCTCGGGACCAACCGATACGAAAACGACTGGAACCGGGACAATATTGATGCCTGCGTCAACGCTTTTATCGGAAAACTGGATGACGGCAGCCTGGCCGTGGTGCAGACGCTGCCCTGGACCATGCGCCCCTGGGGCGTCGGCTCCGGCAGCAATGGCAGCTACAACGACTGTGCCATCCAGTTTGAGATCTGCGAGGACAACCACGCCAGCGCCACCTACTGCAAGGAGACCTTCGAGGTTGCCGCGCAGCTTTGCGCGCACCTGATGCGCTCTTATCCCACCATCACGGAGATCGTCAGCCATAACGAGGCCCACCGGCGCGGCTACGGCAGCGGGCACAACGACCCGGACAACTGGTGGCCGAAGCACGGCCTGACCATGGACAAGTTCCGGGCCAGAGTCAAGGAGCTTCTGGCTCCGGAACCCCATGAGAAGCCGGTGCCCGAGCAGATGTACCGCATCCGCAAATCGTGGGACGATGCCAAAAGTCAGGTAGGCGCTTACCGGTCGCTGTACTACGCCAGGAACGCCTGCCCCGCCGGCTACACGGTATTTGACCAGGACGGAAATGCCGTCTATAGCCCGGAGGAGCAGCCCAAAACGGAAAAGCCGGACCCCGCCAGAAGCCGGAACGACGCCCTGGCCGGTACATACACGGTCCGGGCCAACGGCGGCCTCCACCTCCGTGCCGGTGCCGGTACGGATAAGACCAGCCTGGAGATCATGCCCAATGGCTCCAAGGTCAAGTGCTACGGCTACTACACCGGAAACTGGCTGCTTGTAGTCTCCGCCTCCGGCAGAACCGGCTTTGCCCACAAGGATTACCTGGTGCGGTAGGAGGTGCGCTATGTGTATGGAAACGATTATCACAATTGCCGTGGCTATGGGCATCCCCACGGCCATCACCGCCTTCTGCTCCTGGTGGCTCCAGCGGAAGATCACAAAACGGGACAAGGCCCGGGAAAAAGCCGAAGCAGAGAAGGAACGCAAGGCAGAGGCCCGGGAGAGCAACCGGGAGAAGCTGGATGTGATGCTCCTGCAATCCACAACCGCCGCAATCGCCCTGGGGGAAGCCACAGCCAGGGCCGTACAGCGGATCCCTGATGCGCACTGCAACGGGGATATGCACAAGGCCCTTGACTATGCCGCGCAGGTCAAGCACCAGCAGAAGGATTTTTTAACCTCGGTTGGCATCCACGCCCTCCACGAAGACTGAAAGGAGAACATTACTATGGAATTCGGAATCGCAACTGTTGTGGCCATCACCGTCATGTGCTACACAATTGGCCTCATCGTAAAGGCCTCCGGCCTGGACAACAAATGGATCCCCGTGATCTGCGGCGTGTCCGGCATCGCCCTGGGCATCGCCGCCCTGTACATGGGTATACCCGATTTCCCCGCCAGCGACCCCATTACCGCCTCCGCCGTAGGCGCCGCCTCCGGTCTTGCAGCCACCGGTGTCAACCAGGCACTCAAGCAGCTTAAGCCGTAATCGACTCAGCCCCTCCATGGCCCTGACAAGCCCTGGAGGGGCTTTTCTTTTTGCCCATCTTCCTGATATGGTTTTCCAGATTTGACTGTTGCAACTCTGCAGATGAGGCGGTTGAATCCCCCTGAGCCGACGGGTTTCCCGTGACGCCCAGAAGGGCGTTTCGGCCTGTAACCGGCAGGCCATCATCAGACGGGATAGTTGGTATTCCAGCGCTTATCACAGGAAAAGACGAAATAGAGATGTGCGCCATAGTCCTCAATTCGATCTTTAGTGCGTGTTAGCCCGTGCGCAACCGCAGTGGAAATGACGTTGTCTACCATTTGCCTACGGGCTGTAAAGTGGTTGTTAAACGGGATTGCGTATCCGGTAAGGATAATGACCTGATTCATGTTGTCCCAAAATCCATCAAGGTCAAATTCGACACTGACCACACCCTGAATGGCAAGTAGTGCGGCTTTGAGGTTCTCAACCAGTCCGGTAATACCAAAGTTATCGGCTGTACACTGTTCTCGCTCACGAAGCATTTGTGTTCTCCTTTCTGACAATAATGGTGATACCGGTGAATCTGTGGATTGCCGGATACGCTTCCGGGTAAATCTCTACGACCTCATACCCTTTAGCATCCCGTAATTTCATCTCGCCTGCAGTGCCAAAATAGATGCCCTCGGACTTGCTGGGATCCTCGGCAATCCAAACTGTGGTGTTCTCGTAGATCTTATCAAGCAAATCAAGCAGTTTCATATAATCCTCCTTTATACCAATCTGAAGACGTTATAAAGGAAATGCCCCTCGTCGTCCTGGACCGTTTCAACTTTTGTGAGCCTGCTAAGAGCTTCGCTCATGGGCGTCCCGTAGGTACCGCGCTCCCACAGCCCAGATGCCTCCGCCGATTTCCAAAAGCAGCTGACTTCAATTCCTGCATTCGGACCGGGGAAGGCGTGATGCTTCGTGAACTGGGCCCTGATGAAGTTTTCGCACCACTCAACCTTGACCTGTTTCATTTTGTTTTCCTCCTTGATTTTTGCGCCTTACTCGGTTATAATCAAGGCGGCCGGGGTAAGGCTCCCGGCTCACCTTCAGGGGTGGAGTAGCGGCGTTCTTGAC
>JBJDYK010000002.1:0-3825 GCA_051867275.1 Faecousia sp. | reverse complement strand
GGAGGGTCATGACCCTCCCCTACGGGTGCAGTGCTATAAATTTCCGTTTACCATCCGTAGGGGACGTGGGAAAAATTCTTAAGAATTCTTAATTTTTCCACGTTTTTCCTAATTATATGATACAATGTTCGGAGGGGGGATGGGTATGTCTTCCAAGATTCGAATTCTGACGGTAGACGATGATCCGGATATCCGGGAGCTGCTGCGGCTGCTGCTGGAGAAGCGGGGCTACTATGTGGAGGAGGCTGCCTCCGGCCGGGAGGCCCTGGAGAAGCTGCGCTCCGGCAGAGCCTTTGACCTGGTGATTCTGGACATTATGATGCCCGGGGTGGACGGCGTGGAAACCTGCCAGACCATCCGGGGCTTCTCCGCCGTACCGATTTTGTTCCTGACGGCCAGAAGCCAGCTCCATGACAAGACCGAGGCCTATCAAAGTGGCGGAGACGATTTCCTCACCAAGCCGTTCTCCGGCGCGGAGCTGATGCTGAAGGTGGAGTCCCTGCTGCGGCGCTACCGCGTCTACAAGGGCAAGCAGGAGCTGGTGCGGGACATCAAGCTGGAGCTGGATGAGAACCGCCACAACGTAATCAAAAACGGCCAGGAGGTGGAGCTGACGGCGAAGGAATTTGAAATTCTCCAGTATTTCTTCCTGCACCGGGGCAAAACCGTCAGCGTCAAGTCTGTGTATGAAAGCGTGTGGGGGGAGCAGTACATGACCACCTCCACCAACACGGTCATGGTACATGTGGTGAATCTGCGCAAAAAGCTGGAGGAGGACCCTGCCAACCCCAAGCTGATTCGGACCGTTTGGGGAAAGGGGTATCAATTTGGCTAAGAGCAAGCCTTACTGCCGCCTCAGCGTGAAGCTGGTATTCATGCTTCTGGTCTCCGCGGTCATCTCCGTGGCTCTGGGTCTGGCGGTGTCCCTTCTGGGCACCTATCTGGTGGGCAATGTCTACAGCACCCCCCAAAGGCAGGAGCGGCGAACCTTGCAGGCCATTTCTTCCTTCCGGGACTTTGTGGCGAGGGAGAACATTGCCTCTACGGACGTGGAGGAAATCAGCCGCTGGAACCGGGAGCATCCGGATGTGCGCCTGTCCATTTCGGCCAACGGCATCTGGGTCAATTCCGACCGGTCGGGGGCGGAGCTGCTGAAAACCGACAGCGGCCTGCTGCTGCGAACCCAGAGCCGGGAAATCAGCGGCCAGGCATACGCGGTGAACTTCTCCGACGGAGCCTATCAGGTGCAGCTCCAGGAGTATTCGGAGATGTTTTACTACAATCTGACCACCGTGTTGTCCTTCATGCTGGCAGGTCTGACCTTTCTGATTCTGATGCTGCTGTACAACCGGCAGGTGACATTGTCCATCACACATCTGGCAGGCAGGGTGCGGCAGGTGAGCCAGGGAGACCTGTCCATGGAAATCCCGCCCACCTCCAACGATGAGATCGGCGACCTGGCCCGGGATGTGGACCATATGCGCCTGTCCATTCTGGACAAGCTGAAGCGGGAGGAGGAGGCCTGGATGGCCAACTCCCAGCTCATCACCGCCATGAGCCATGATGTTCGCACGCCCCTGACCACCCTCATGGGCTACCTGGAGCTGCTGAGCCAGGAGGACTTTCCGGAGGAGCAGCGCAAGGCATATCTGGAGCTGTGCTGCCGGAAGGCGGAGAAGCTGCGGGAGCTGACCAATGAGCTGTTCTCCTATTCCATGGTGTTCGGCAAAGCCATGCCGGAAACCCAGCCGGAGACCTACGATGCCCAGCTCCTTTTGGAGCAGCTTCTGGGGGAGCATGAGGCGGAGCTTCTGGCGGAGGGCTACCAGGTTCAGGCTGTCCGGCTGGCGGAGCCGGGAACCATTGAGGTGGATTTGCAATATCTGCGGCGGGTGTTTGACAATCTGTTTTCCAACATCCGAAAGTATGCCGATCAGGCGCGGCCCGTGACTCTGGCGGCCCGGTGGGAGGGGCAATTCCTTCTTGTGACCCTGGGAAACCACCTGGCGGACCATGCCGGAAAGGTGGAAAGTACCCGCATCGGCCTCAGAACCTGCGAAAAGCTGATGGATGTCATGGGTGGCGAATTTACCCGGGAACAGACCCGGGAAACCTTCACCGTCCACGTCCGCATCCCCGGAAAACGGGGCTGAGGCATCCCGGAACATACCGCCATGATCTTCCCCGTGGAGCATGCCTCCACGGGGAATTTGGTTAACCCGTAGGGGAGGGTCATGACCCTCCCCTACGGGGTGCGGCAAACCGCACTGCGCTCAGGATGACAAGGGGATGCGGCAAATATCCCTGGATAATCGTGAAAATCACCAAATTTTCCTTGAGGCGGTTGTAATAAACGTAGATTTGTATTACAATGGTCCCAAACAAAGGAGTGTGAGTACATGGGCACCGGAAATCGGGACATGGGAACGGGAAGTATCAAAAAGCTGATGGCGCAGTTGGCCATTCCGGCTGTGGTGGCCCAGGTCATCAACCTGCTGTATAACGTGGTGGACCGGATCTACATCGGCCACATTCCGGAAATCGGCGGCGCGGCCCTGACGGGCGTGGGGCTGTTTGCCCCCATTCTGATGCTCCTCACGGCCTTCGCCCTGCTGGCAGGCTCCGGCGGCGCGCCCCGGGCAGCCATTGCCATGGGAAGGGGCGACCGGGAGGAAGCCGAAAAAATCATGGGCAACTGCCTGACGGTGCTGCTGCTGTGCGCCGTGGGGCTGACGGTGGGCTTCTACTTCGCCGCTCCCTCCATGCTGCGACTCTTCGGCGCCAGCGACGTCACCCTGCCCTACGCCCTGGCCTATGGGCGGATTTATATCCTGGGCAGTCTTTTCGTGCTGCTGGTTATGGGTATGAATCCCTTCATCACCACCCAGGGCTTCGCCAAAATCAGTATGCTCACCACCATCATCGGCGCGGTTCTCAACATCGTGCTGGACCCGGTGTTCATCTTCCTGCTGGATATGGGAGTCCGGGGCGCGGCCGTTGCCACGGTGCTGAGTCAGGCGGTCAGTGCCATATGGATCCTGCGGTTCCTCACGGGAAGAAAGACCATCCTGCGTCTGCGGCTTTCCAACTTCAGGCTGAATCCCCGAATCGTGGGGCCATGCCTGGCTCTGGGAGCCTCCCCCCTCGTCATGGTTTCCACGGAGGCCCTGCTGTCGGTCAGCTTCACCTCCAGCCTGTACCGCTACGGCGGCGACCTGGCGGTGGGTGCCATGACGGTTCTGACCAGTATCAATCAGCTTGTGACCATGCCCTTGCAGGGCATCTGCCAGGGAGGCCAGCCCATCATCAGCTACAATTACGGCGCCCGGAAGCTCGACCGGGTGAAGGAGGCGTTCCGCTGCCAGTTCACCGTCTGCGTGGCCTATACCACGGTGTTCTGGCTGGCTCTCATGGCCTTCCCACGGCTGTTTGCCGGCATCTTTACGGACAACGGCGCCATTGTGGACTACTCCGCCTGGGCCATGCGGATTTTCATGGCAGGAGCCTTCTCCATCGGCTTCCAGAATAGCTGCCAGCAGACCTTCATGGCTCTGGGACAGGCCAAAGCCAGTCTGCTGCTGGCTTGCCTGCGGAAGCTGGTTCTCCTGATTCCATTGATTTTCATTCTGCCCCTGTTCTTTGAAAACCAGGCCATGGCCGTGTTCCTGGCGGAGCCGGTCAGCGACATACTGGCCGCCACCGTCACCACCGTCACCTTCTTCACCTTCTTTAAACGCCTCCTAAAGCAGAAGGACTGAACCTCCCCTACGGGCGGTGCGGTAAATTTCCGTTTACCGCGCCGCACCCGTAGGGGAGGGTCATGAC
>JBJDYK010000001.1:0-3872 GCA_051867275.1 Faecousia sp. | reverse complement strand
GCTCGTAGCAGCAGAGCCCCAGGTGGACGGTGGCCCGGCTGACCCTGTGGGGCGTAAACAGGGCTGGAAAGCCCAAAACAAAAACCTGTTCCATACGGGACAGGCTGGCGTTGATTTTATCCAATTGTTCTTTCCTCCTAACGTTGATATTCCTGTGCAGGCGCTTTCCGCACCGGCGGAGAATGCTCCGGAAAGCAGCCCTCCAAAACGTCAATCATCTCCCCGGCGGCAGCGTGGATGGTGTCCAGGGAAGCTTTCAGCTCGTCCAGTTCCTTACCCCGGCTCCATCCGGCCACATAGCCGAAGGAATAGTCCGAGGTATCAATGCCAAAGTACTGGCACACCACATAGGCTACGCTCTCAGCCTCCACCTCCTTTTCCCGGCGATTTTTCCGTTCCTCCGGGGATACCTTTTCCGGGTCATGGAGTCTGGCGTGGGCGACTTCATGTACCAGAGTCTTTACTGTCTGCGTCTGGCTCATGCCGGGCCGCAGGACAATCCGGCCTTCGGATGGGCTGAAATATCCCTTTGCCACACCTGGAATGAAATCCTGCATTACCGGAACAGGCGAACAGGCCGCGAGACAATCATACATGGTCTGAAAATTCTCCACATCGCCTGTAAGCTCAGTTACAGCCAGTGCTGGCAATTCCCGCCCCTCGGTCTGGCTCACATCGAATACATGAGCTACCTTAAAGCGTGTGACAGTGGCAATGCTGGTTTCCATTTTCGGCGTTCCGTCTGGATTATAGAGGGGCCGTCCGGTCTGTGGATCTTTTGCTTCCTGCCAAACATACTGCCGCACAGGGCATGGAGCCAGAATCTGAATGCCTTTTTCGCCCCGTTTGACCTGACGGCCAAATTCCTTTTTCCAGGTGTGAAAACCAGCGACCCGGCTGGCGGTTGGGCATTGCAGAAGGATCAGCAAGGCATTGCCGGAACTGTAATGGTGAAATTTGGACATGGCGGACAAATATGCCGCATACCGTCCACTGGCATACAATTCCTGGATTCCATTTTCCAGCTTTTCTGTCAACTCAGCCAGCCGTTCATCCGTGGGCAGCGCCATGTTCCTACCGCTCCGGCGGCTTGGGCGCACGATTTGGTGCGTCTGGCGCTGGCCGCTGCTTTGGCTGCACCTTGAGCGTCACGGGATCATTGCCACGAATGCCCAGCAGAATTTCGGCGTGATGAAACTTCTTCTGGTAGGTTTCCATCTGTGCCGGGGTCAGGGAGCAGAAATCCTCCTCGCTCAAGCCGCAGACGAAAAAGGTGCCGAAGACACCGCCGTAGCCGCCCTCCATGCTGCGGTTGAAGGGCAGATTCAGCAAAATGCCCTCTTCGTTGCAGACCACGGCAACCTTCTCTTCAAAGGGATATATGGCCTGAATCAGACCGCCAACGGTTTCCTGCATTTCAGAAAGGCCGTTGATCTCTTTCTCATAGGGCGCAAAATCCGGCTCCACAACCAAAACGTTCATCTGCTGTCTCCCTGCTGTGCCGGCTTTTTTACGGCGTCCTTGATTTCCTGTTTTTTGGCCTGACGTTCAAGTGCCTTTTTTCGTAAGTCCAGCGCCTCAAATACAGTGCGCTTGACCTCGGCGACCGTGGGGGCTGCTTTGGGGAAGTAGTCCGCCAGTTCCGGGCCGGTAAAGGTCACTCGCAGTTCCGGCTCCTTCTTAGGCTTGACAATGGAAGCGATTTGCTTTTCATCTACCTTGGGTTTCGCCGCTGCGGCGGGGGCAGATATTTTAGCCGCCTGACGGCTGGCCTCCTTCAGCGCCGTGGCCTGGGCCATGGAGGGAACCACCTGTTCCTTGGCCATGAAATCCACCACCTTGGACTGTTCTTCCGGCTTCATGTAGGACAGTTCCACTGCTGTGTTGAAGGGCAGCTTCTTGTCATCCACTTGCTGCTTGAGTTCCGGCACCAGGGAATCGATGCGGACAAGGCGGTTGACCTGATTCCGGCTCATACCCATGTCTTCAGCCACCAGTTCATCTGTTCGCTTGGGAGGCGGGCCGGAGAGCTGCTCCATTTTGGAGCGCCGTCCGGCCTTTCGGGCCAGGGCTTCCATCTTCATCTTGGCCGCACGGGCCAGCTCGGAGGTGGGGATGTCCTGGCGGTGGAGGTTGCCATCCACCACCTCGATGCGGGCGGTGTCATCATCTGCCTGGACGATGACCACGGGGACGGGGTAATTCAGCTGCATGGCCACATCATGCCGCCGGTGGCCGGACAGCAGCTCCAGGCCGCCACCCACCCGGGGCCTTGCCTTAATGGGCTCGTTGATGCCGTTTTCCTTGATGGAATCATACAGCTCCCTGTAGTCCTTGACCTCCCGGTTGATGGAGAAGGGATGGTCTAAGAACTGAAAGAAATAGGCCGGGTGCAGGCGCATGGAAAAGCCCTCGCCCTCCTTGGGGATGGGCAAGGACTGGAGGGCCGCCTCGTCCGGGTAATCCAGACGGTCAGCGAACACCTGGGTAACAACAACACCCTTGGGGCCGTCCGCTGCTTTGCTGGGGGATGTGGCAGCTTCTGGGCCGGTAGATTTGGCAGGGGACTCCGTTTTTTTCTGTTCAGGGGCAGGTGCGGTAGGATTTGGGGCAACGGCTTTGGTAGGAGTTTCAGTCTTCTTGGGCTCCGCCGCAGATATGGCCTTTGCGGTGGGAGCTTTCTCCTGTGTCACAGGTTTTTTGGCTTCAGTGGCAGACGGAGTCTTGGTATCTGCTGCATTTGCGGCAATATCCGACTCCTTCTGCCCAATGGCAGGGAAAGGTTTCTCACTGGAAGTCTTTGCTGGTACCTCCGTGGCTGATGTGGCCTTGACATCTGCTTTTTTTGCGGCAGCGTCAGATTTCTTCTGCTTGGTAGTGGGAGTAGCTTTTGTTTCTGAAGCTTTTTCCGCCGTTTTGGGTTTTTGAGGTTCAGCGGCGGGCGCGGCTTTGGCTTCTGCGGCTTTTTCCGGCTTTTTGGGGTCAACGGCGAAGGTTCCCAGACCAACAACCTCCACAGTGGGGGCGGTCTTGCCGGATTTGGGCACGGACATTTTGCCTGGAACCTCCGGCTTCATAGATTCGGGGACAGGGGTAGCTTTGGTTTCTGACATTCAATTCCTCCTCACGCAGTGAATTAGTTTGAAATTTGTCCCAAATTGGGACAAATTGGCGGGACAGCAGGGCAATTTAGTAGCACCTCCTTACGGCCCGGAATGCTGTCCGTACAGATCATGCTGCACCTCCGCCTGATAATAATGCTCCATGGTTGTAGGTGCGTTATACAGGACGGTCAGCAGATACCCACGGATGTTGCGGATTTTGGTGGTGTTTTTGGCCATGCAGTCCAGCACATACTCCACATGGGCTTGCCGGAGCGTAAGAAACCGCTCCCGGACAATCTGGCTTTTGAACTGCGTTCCACCAATTCGGAAGGTTGCCTGGCTGCTGCAAAGCACATCGGTTATGAGTTCTACCAACTCGTCTACGGTTTCACGGTCATGTCCGGTGAAAGCGATGTAGCCAATATTCTCCTGAACCTGTGCTTTGCGCTCTTCCCGATCTATCCCATCCATCCCATCCATCTGGGGTTCGGATGGATGGATAGATGGGTAAAGATAGCTATTATCAGGATAGTTATTCCTATTAAAATAGACTTCGGTTTTTCCGACTTCTGGACTTCTGATTTTCCGAACTCCAGACTTCGGCTTTTCCGAAGTCAAAACTTCTGATGATGGGCTGAATTCTGAAAAACCGAAGTCTTGACTTCTGGTAGACGGGACTTCCAAATCACCAGGCGGCTCGGGATGCGGTGGGGGAACAGCTCTGGTGGTGAACCGCTTCACATAGATTCGAGTGGGGCGGCCCTGGCC